>CALCNY010000015.1 GCA_937897585.1 uncultured Chitinophagaceae bacterium
AATATTGAAACATTTCCTCATTATTGCATTTTAAACAGTTTCTTCATGTAGTTAAAAGGCATAATTCAAAGACCATTTTATGGTAATGATTAGTAACTTTATAATCATGAAATGCCCATAAAATTTAGCCTCTTGCCAACTGGTAATGAGGAATCAAGGGCATAAAATGTCTCAATAACGTAAAATAAAAAACACACTTGAAAAGAGTTATATTCCCAATCATTTTCATTTTATTTACTAGCTTCTTGGCATCTTCATTCATTGACAGCCAATCAAAGAAATTCAACAAAAAAAAATTGGGAGAATTATTGTTCAAAGAGAAGTTTCTATCGAGGGATTCTACTGTTAGTTGTGCAAGTTGCCACCGACCTGAATTTGCATTTGCGGATTCAACAGCATTTAGTTTAGGTATTAATCATACGCTTACAAAAAGAAATACTCCTTCCGTTTTAAATATGAAAAATCGTCCTTATTATTTTTGGGATGGAAGAGCAAGTTCACTAGATGAGCAGGCTTTGATGCCTATTGAAAATAAAGATGAAATGGGATTACCCATTCCTGAAGCAGTTGCAAGACTTAGAGAGAATACATTTTACAATCATTATTTTAAAATAGTTTTCGGTCACGAACCAGATGCTGCATCACTAGCAAAAGCTTTTTCTGCTTATGAAAATTCATTAGAAACAGAAGACAGTAGATTTGATAAATGGGGCAATAAAAAAGCAAATTTGACTGACGAAGAAGAATTTGGAAGACAAGTTTTTCTTAGTGAAAAAGCGAAATGTTTTGACTGTCACAAATTTGAAGATTTTACCACAGATGAATTTAAAAACATAGGCTTATTTAATGGAAAAAATCTGAATGATAGTGGAAGGTATCTAATTACAAAAGACAAAACAGATATTGGAAAATTCAAAACTCCTGGATTAAGAAACATTGCTGCAACTGCACCTTATATGCATAATGGTATGTTTGCTACTTTAGAAGAAGTTGTTGATTTTTATAATGATGTAAATAAAAAAATTCCAAACGCAATCAATGTAGATTCAACTTTACAAAAACCACTTGGCTTGAATGAAAAAGAAAAAAAAGCTTTAGTAACATTCCTTAAAACCCTTACTGATATTAGGTTTGAGAAGAAAACCAGGTAATTGCTATCAGCTTCATAAATACGCAATTTTCTTTTACTTTTAAATCATTTTATTTTTCTTAACAACTTACCTTTAACAAAACATTAGTCAGTACTTTTATTGAATTAAAAAACGATTATTATAATTTAGAATTAACTAAAACTAATTACCATGGAAGCAGCAAAATCAAAAATTTTATTGTGCGAAGATGATACAAATCTTGGCATGGTGTTGAAAAACTATCTTGAACTGAATGATTACGATGTTACTTTGGAGAGAGACGGACGTTTGGGACTCGCCGCTTTTCAAAGGGAAAAGTATGATATCTGTCTGCTTGATGTAATGATGCCAAACATGGATGGATTTACAGCTGCAGAAGAAATCAGAGACATCAATCCAGATGTTCCTTTATTTTTTCTAAGTGCAAAAACAATGAAAGAAGACATCATCCAAGGCTATAAATTAGGCGCTGATGATTATATCACCAAACCTTTCGACAGCGAAGTGTTGTTGCACAAAATAAAAGCCATCATCAAAAGAAACGAAGAAGTGCACAGAGAAGAAGTAAATGCCGAATACGATTTAGGCAAATACCATTTCAACCCACGCCTTCGTGAATTGACAGTTGATGGAAAAACACAAACTCTTTCACCAAAAGAAAATGAACTATTGAAAATGTTGGCAGATTATAAAAATGATTTGCTACCAAGAGAAGCTGCTCTTAAAAAAATCTGGGGCAGTGATACTTATTTCAATGGTCGTAGTATGGATGTTTACATTGCCAAATTGCGTAAATATTTAAAAGAAGATGAAAAGTTGGAAATTGTAAATATCCACGGAAATGGATTCAGACTAGTAGTTACAGAATAATAGATTTTAACCCCCAAATAAATCCCGTTGAGTGCCGCCATTGTGCGGCACTCTTCCTATGTGCCTATACGCTTTTTCGGTAGCTTCTCTTCCGCGAGGTGTTCTCATGATAAATCCTTCCTGAATTAAAAATGGTTCGTATACTTCTTCGAGAGTTCCTGGTTCTTCACCTACTGCAGTGGCAATAGTTGTAATGCCCACAGGCCCTCCTTTGAATTTATCTATGATAGTTGTGAGATAGCGATTATCCATTTCATCAAGCCCATGTTGGTCTACGTTTAAGGCTTTCAGTGAGTGTTGGGTGATTTCCATATCAATAACACCATTTCCTATCACTTGTGCAAAATCTCTAACCCTTCTTAATAATCCATTGGCAATTCGAGGTGTGCCTCTGCTTCTACGGGCAATCTCAGCCGCTGCGTCACTTTTAATTTTTGTATTGAGAATTCCTGCACTTCTAATCAAGATATTTTTAAGTGTTGTGGCATCATAATATTCCAATCTTGATTTGATACCAAAACGAGAAAGCAATGGAGCAGTCAGCAAACCACTTCTGGTTGTAGCGCCAATTAAAGTAAATGGATTTAAACTCAATTGTACACTTCTGGCGTTAGGACCGCTGTCAATCATAATGTCAATTCTGAAATCTTCCATTGCTGCATAGAGATATTCTTCAACAACGGTACTTAGTCGATGAATTTCATCAATAAACAAAACATCATTAGGTTCGAGGTTCGTTAGCAACCCTGCCAAATCTCCGGGCTTTTCAATTACCGGACCAGAAGTTTCTTTAATGTTTACACCCATTTCATTGGCCACAATTCTGGATAAGGTTGTTTTACCCAATCCCGGAGGACCATGAAATAAAATATGATCCAAGGCTTCTCCTCTAAGTTTTGAAGCTTTGATGAAAATGGAAATATTGTCGATGATTTGTCCTTGACCACTGAATTCACTGATATATCCAGGCCTGATATTATTTTCAAATTCTTTATCGGGTGACTGTAAAAATTCTCTTCCTGTATTTTGACTGGGATTGGACATAATGGTATTGTAAAACTAATCAATTATGAGAAGAAAAAAAGGGAAGATTGAAGTTTATGAATGGCTAACAGGAACGCTATGTATAGCAGCAGCAATTTCTTTGATAAGTGAAGCGTCTTTTTCGATAGCATTTCCAACAACAATCACATCAGCTCCTGCTTTGCAATTCAGATAAGCTTTTTCAGGTTCAGTAATGCCTCCTCCAACAATGAGTGGAACCGAAATACATGATGCCACTTTTTGAATCATATTTTCTGAAATGGCACGTTTGGCTCCGCTTCCTGCGTCCATATAAATAAGTTTCATACCCAACATCTCTCCTGCCATTGCTGTACACATAGCTATTTCTGCTTTGTCGGAAGGCAATGGATTTGCATTGCTTATATATGAAACCGTAGTTGGAGCTCCACCATCAATAACCATGTAACCTGTAGACATGATTTCTAGTCCACTCTTTTTTACAGCAGGAGCTGAAACTACATGTTGGCCGATCAATAATTCAGGATTACGTCCACTGATTAATGAAAGATAAAGAAGTGCATCTGCCTGATTCGTAATTTGAGACGGACTTCCCGGAAATAAAATAACTGGAATGTCAATTTCAGATTTAATCTTTTTTACACAGGATTCGAGACAATCAGAAACCACTAAACTTCCACCGACAAAGAAATAATCCACGTTAGCTTCATGAGCCAATTGTATCAATTCATCGAGATTGTTGTCATTGACTTTATCGGGGTCGATAAGCACGGCAAAAGATTTTTGTTGCTTTTGCTTACGCTCCAATATTGATGTATAGACGTTTTGCTTCATTGAATCTGATGAGATTAGTGCAAAAATGTGCTTTTTTTTGGTCTTAAAGAAATATTAAACGGATGTAAGTGATTAAAAATGGAAGAAATGGGATGATGGGGGGTAATTTTGGTTTGGGTTAACCACGAATTGTTTTTTATTGGTTAGCCACGAATTCACGAATTATTTTTGGGATGACTATTTGTTGTGATACCTAAAAAATAAAAAATTTCAATAAATAATTTTGAATGATCTGATCACGAATGATTTATAAATAGTTAGCCACGAATTCACGAATTATTTTTTTGATATTTAAAAAATGAATGAAATAGTAAATAAAGATGAATGTTACCTAATTATTGGGAAATGCATGGAAGTTCATAACAATTTGGGGCCTGGGCTTTTGGAAATTGTTTACA
>CALCNY010000016.1 GCA_937897585.1 uncultured Chitinophagaceae bacterium
CCCCTTCGGCTGCTTATCGTCCGTGACCTTTGTGGTCCGATTGATATCCGTCGCCAAGCCTTTTGGGATTTTGAATTTTTTATTTGATAACTGAACATATCATTGTATGGGAAAAAAATCATGTCCATTTTTTTACAAAAGAAAAAGAGATATAAGAAAATGAAAACAACGACTCCAATAAAAGCTGTTGGTGAATTTTTAAATAACCTGTATAGAAATGATTTCTTCAATTGTTGAACAATAAATTAGGATTCATTGAATTGGATTTGTAAATCCTTCCACAAGTATAAAAATACAATTACATAGCTAATTGAACTGACTATTGCAGCTGCGTAAACACCATATTGAGGCACCAAAAATGTATCTGCAATAAGTACAATGAGGAATCCTATTAAATCGCCTTTGAAAATCTTTTTTACATTTCCTTTACTCAGATAAATTGAGTTAATGAGTGTCAGCAATCCCAGACACACAAAACCAGGTAATAAGATAATCATGTAGTTGGCCATTTCACTGAAATCTTTACCGAACACAAATGGATAAATATATTTCCCTGTAGAAATCAAAATGGACGCGCCAATGATGATTAATAAAAAATAAGGTTTTATCAATTGCTTCCACTCCTGATAAGATGAAGTGATTTTTTCTGAACTTAAAAATGGGAGAAGTGTAGAACTGATTACAGAAGAAAAATAAATAAAGTACTGTCCTACTTTTCCGCATTGAACATAGTTGCTTAATGTTTTTCCTGAACAATATTTTTCAACAAAAAAATTATCTGTCCTTAAAAAACAAAAGTATATTAAAGATGAAATCATGATGAAAAAGCCATGTTTGTAAAATGCTGGCCATTCAATTCGAGCAGGGTTTGAAACTTGTTTTTGATAACTGAATGTAATCATCAATAAGCCTTGTATGAAATAAAGTAAGCCGTATCCAAGAGAAATGATTGAAATTGAAATTATCCCATTGGGTTTCATCAGCAAATAAATCAAAAAGCAAAGATTGCTGGATACTAGAATTATGTTTTGCAGGTTGAATTTCTTTTGAGCGGATAGAAAACCCTGAAACAAAATCAACATTAAATTCCCTGATGAAAATAAAACAATTGCAGTAGAATATTCAAATAATTTAAGGCTAGTTTGCGGAACAATTACAAAGGAAACTATCAACATTATAGTCGTAAAAAATAATACAACTTCTATTAGTTTTTTATGAATGGCAGGCGCTGATAATGGTTCTTTAGAAATCCAGGCAATAGCTGAATAATCTAAACCCGCACTAAAAAGAAAAGCCAGGAAATTAATGAGATAAAGATTGTTGAAAAAATGCCCACTCTCTTCTGCTTGCAAGCTTCGTACAATAACAACATTAATTAAGAATACAATCCCGTGATTCAGGAGTTTTCCTGCGATGTTTTGTTTTAATATCTGGGATATATTCACTAAAATGAATTGTTATTACAGAGAAATGTTTTTAAGGCTTTTCATTATCGATGTGAATTCAGTTGCAACAAGACTAGCTCCGCCTACCAAGCCGCCATCAACATCTTCTTTGCCAAAAATTTCTGAGGCATTTGCTGCTTTTACACTTCCACCATAAAGAATGGAAACGGTTTCTGCAACATCATTTCCATAAACAGATGCAATTGTACTTCGAATGTGTTGGTGCATTTCCTGCGCTTGTTCGCTGCTTGCCGTTTTGCCTGTTCCAATCGCCCAAATGGGTTCGTAAGCAATGATGAAATGTTTCATCTTTTCAGCATCCAAATGAAATAAGCTTTCTTTTAATTGTTGAGCAACATATTCATTTTGTGTACCTTCTTCTCTAATAGAAATCGGTTCGCCACAACAAAAAATTGGTGTAATGCCATATTCCAAAGCGAGGTCAACTTTCTTTTTTAAGATCTCATTGGTTTCATGAAAATAATCTCTTCTTTCACTGTGTCCGATTAATACATAATTGATGTTGATACTTTTTAACATCTCTGCACTTACTTCGCCAGTGAAAGCTCCGTTTTTTGTGGACGCCATATTTTGGGCACAAATATGAAAATGAGGATGATTTATTTTAGACTGAATCGCTGTGAGGTAAGGAAATGGCACTGCAAATATTACTGCTTGATTTATGGCAGCTTTGTAATCTGATGTTGAAATTTCATTTATTAAATTTTCTGCTTCAGCAAGTGTAAGATTCATTTTCCAGTTGGCAGCAGCAATTTGTTTTCTGATCATTTTATTGTTTTTTATATAATTGTATGAGTAATGATTTCTCTGTTTCGGTTATTTGTTGTTTTTTCATTTGCTTCCAATTGGAAACATCAATTAGGGCTTTGTCGATATCATATCTTTCATTGCCCCAAGTGAAATCAGGAATGAACTTATTAGGCATGATACTTCCAAAAATATTGCAACAAACGCCAACCATGGTTCCAGTATTGAATGAGGTGTTAATGGCACAACGGCTATAATCTCCCATAATCAAACCGGCTTTTTTACCTACCTCATGGCTTTGATTATTTTCATCATAATATTTAACGATACCTGCAGTATTTTTTACATTGCTGTTGCTGGTTCCGGCACCAAGATTACACCAGGAGCCAACGACACTATCACCCAAATATCCATCATGAGCTTTGTTACTGTAACTGAATAGAACACTGTTTTTAATTTCACCTCCAACAGTGCAAAATGGACCAATTGTTGTTCCGCCATAAATTTTAGTCCCCATTTTTACAACGGTATTTTCTCCAATGGCAATCGGACCTCTTATCATACAACCTTCCATGATCAAAGCGTTTTTGCCTATATATACAGGACCTTCTTCTGCGTTAATCATACACATGGAAACTTGAGCGCCGGGCTCAATAAAGATATTTTCAGGGTTTTTATAAGCATTTGTAGTATCAATCTCAATTGATTTTCGACCTTCTGTTATCAATTCAAAATCCGCTCTTAAGAATTCATCATTCCATTGAAATATTTGCCAGGGATATTGTAGGATTTTTATGAAATCGGGTAAATAAATATTTCCTTTGGCCGCCTCAATGATTTGTAAGTAATTGTTTTTAGTTGGAATGATTGCGGCATTGATTTGAATCACGTCATCGCTTTCATTTGAAGAGACGATGTCTGCATTATCAGACAAGAGCATTTCCCATTTTTCCCTGATGGTAAAGATGCCAATTCTTATATCTGAAATAGACCTGGTTTTAGTAAATGGAGATAAATCATTTATTTGTTCCCAATCAGATTTGAAAAAGATTTTCATCGGGATAAAAATAAGTTATTTAGTTGATTGGAAGAAAGTTGGATGTTATTAATTGGATTTTAAGAGCAAAAAAAATCCCGATGATAAACACCGGGATATGATATGAAGTTGTTAGACTTATTTTGCTTTTTTCTCGTAACGCTTTTTGAATTTGTCGATACGACCTGCTGTATCCACCAATACGTTTTTACCTGTGTAAAATGGATGTGAAGTGTTTGAAATCTCCAATTTAATAACTGGATATTCTTGACCATCGCCTTCCCATACAATTGTTTCTGAACTGTTTGCAGTTGAACGGCTTAGAAAAGTAGTACCATTACTCATGTCTTTGAAAACTACAGTTCTGTAATTTTTTGGATGTATTCCTTCTTTCATAATTTTAAGTTTTGTGTACGGATTTTGCCGTACTTGTTATTTTAGAGGTGCGAAGTTAAGGCAATCTGTTTAAAATGGAAACTTTTTTACAGATTATCTTGATATTAGCTCTTCATATTGATGTATTGTAAGGCAATTCCTAAATTCCAGGTTTTGCTCAAAGCGATAACATCCTGAAGATCATCAATTTTCTTTCCTGTTACTCGGATGATATCATCCATAATTGCTGCTTGAACTTTCAGACCACTGTCTTTTATAAGTTTCACGATTTTTTTCGCATCTTCCTGTTTGATACCGTTTCTTACCGGAACTTCTTGTTTGGTAACTTTGCCACTTACATAGGGTTCTTTACTCAAATCGTAAATTTCAGCAGCAAGTCCTTGCTTGATACTTCTGCTGATAAGTACGTCAATAATTTGACCGATTTTCATATCACTGTCCGACTCTAAATTAAGTTTGAAGTCCTTCTTATTAAGGTCAATTACAACATGGCAACCCTTGAAATCAAAACGATTGGAGATTTCTTTGTGAACTACATTTACAGCATTGTCGAGTGTTTGTAAATCTACTTTGCTGGCAAAATCGAATGAAGGCATAAAATATGTTTATTGTTTGTTAGCCCCCTATAATTCCCCCAAGGGGGAAAATATCAAGGAGATTTGTATTTATTTTTTACTTTTTACTTTTGAATTTTTAATTCAAACACTAACCAATTTATTTATTTTTCTCGAAACTACCATTAAAATAACCCCGGAAACAATTAGCATAATCGCTATGATTTCGGCTTGTGTTAAGCCTACAGACCCATAAGTTATATTAACACGCATCATTTCAATCATAAATCTTTCAATTCCGTTTAAGGAAAGGTACAAACCAAACATCATGTAAGGCGTTTTAATATCTTTTCTTTTCCACCACATGATCAAAAATAAAACGGTACAAATTATGGTTTCATAAAGTGGAGTTGGAAAAACCGGAGAAGGTAACATCCTATTGTGTTCGTCTGAAATTTGTGGCATCAGAATTCCATCTCGGTTTACATTCTGCGGATAGTTGTAAGCATAAACCCAAACAGGTAAAAATGCTGGAGCTTTTACAGACTTGTGTGGCACAGACTGAAGATTAGGGTAAGTTCTATCCGTTACATAAGTGACGACGCCCGATTCAATTACTTTTCCCTGAAGAAAATAAGTAGAATCTTTTTTGAGCGTTTTTTCGAAATCACCAGGATTTGCTAAAACTACTTTTCCCTGATTGTCTAAAACATAAGCACTATTATAAATACCCCAATCGCCATCACCAGCTACTTGACAACCGATGCGGCCAATTGCATAGGCAATCATCAAACCCGGAGCCGCGGCATCCATGAGATGTTTTAATTTGATTGATTTAGTAGTGGCATACCAGCAAACTGCAATTGCGGCTAAAATCAAACCACCATAAAAAGTCAATCCACTTTGAGAGAACAGTCTTTCAATTGGATGGGCCCAGAATTCATCCCAATGCTCAAGGTTATCAAATAACTTAGCACCTAAAATGCCAAATACAAGTGCGATTATAACGATATCTCCTACTCTGTCGTGAGGCCAGATTCTAATCGTTCTTTTTTCGGGAACTTTAAGTTTGACTTTATTTTTATCCCACCATTTTAATCCTGACATCAGCAAGGCAATAGCAATCCCCCCCAGGATACTGCCTTCTTTGGAAAAGATATACTCTTGTGCAGGAATATCAACAGGCTTTGCAAAGAATAATCCTAAAAATTTATAACCAAAAATAAATCCAAGTATGAAATTGCTGATGAGTTCACTGACACTTGCAGGTTGACCTACAATTATCGATTCTTCTCGAGGTTGTAACAAACCTTGTTTTTCTTTTCTTTTTAATTCAATTGTAAGTGTCCATGCTGCTGCCACAAATCCAATAGCTACCATTAACCCAAATGTATTCAGGAAGCTCAATGGCTGCCATTCTACACCAAACCAGTCTTTGAAAAAGTAATAAAGGTTGGGATACATGAGGGGTTTGTTTTTGTTGTTGTTATTTGTTTTGAATGATTCTGGATACTTGATTCTAGATTCTGGAAACTAGATTCTTGATACTGGATTTCTAGCCTATTAGCATTTAGAATCCAGCTTATCTAGCGTATCCAGTTTATCTAGCTTATCAAGCCTATCCAGCTTTTCTAGCTATGACAATGTTGCTCAAAAGCACCCAACAGATTTTCTGCAATCATTTGTGCGCTTCTGCCTTCAATATTGTGTCTTTCAATAAAGTGAACCAATTGACCATCTTTGAACAAAGCTATTGCTGGTGAAGATGGAGGATATGGCAATAAGTATTCTCTTACTTTTCTAATCGCGTCAATATCAAAACCGGCGAAAGTGGTGGTAATAAAATCAGGTTTGTGAGCCGTGTGGTGAACTGCCAATAAAACGCCTGGTCTAGCTGTACCTGCACTGCAACCACACACAGAGTTAATCATTACTAGCGCTGTGCCTTTTTGCGACATTAAATTTTCTACATCATTTGGTGTGAGCAATTCCTGAAATCCATTTTCAGTTAACTCTTCTTTCATTGGAATTACAATTTCTGCTGGATACATATTTTTAGGTTTAAAAGTTTAATGGTTATCGTTTATTGTTTATGGTTTATGGTTTGGTGTTTGGTGTTGTTCGTTTGTTTGTTCTTATTTAATAATCAAATTGAATAATCATCAAATTTTCAAATCAGAATTTAGTAGCCTAGAATCTTCAACATACTTTGAGCTGTTTGCTCTTTAGCATATAACCAATCTACCAATTTGCCGTTTCTATCATGGCCGATAATAATATGCTTTGGCGATGGAATCATACAATGCTTGATGCCACCGTAGCCACTGATTTGATCTTGATAAGCTCCAGTATGGAAGAAGCCAACATATAGTGGTTCGCCATCACCGATTTTTGGTAGAAACACTTCGTTGATGTGTTCTTCCGAATCATAATAATCATGACTATCACAGGTTATACCTCCCAATACAACTCGCTGGTATTCGTTATCCCATTTATTGATGGGCAACATGAGGAATTTTTCTCCAATTCCCCAAGTATCGGGTAATGTTGTTATGAATGAAGAATCAATCATATACCAAGTCTCACGGTCGTTCTGCATTTTCTCTCCAATTACACTGTAAATGTGAGCCATACTTTCTCCTACAGTATAACTTCCAAATTCAGTGAAAATATTTGGCATCGGTACTTTGTTTCTGGTACAAGCAGTTTTGATATTTCTTACAATCTCATTGATCATGAATTGGTAATTGTATTCAAAACCTAAAGAGTGCTTGATAGGGAAACCTCCGCCGATATTTATAGAATCCAATTCAGGGCAAATCTTCTTCAACTGGCAATACAAATTGATGACTTTATTCAATTCACTCCAGTAATAAATATCATCTTTAATTCCTTTGTTTAAAAATATGTGCAACATTTTCAATTGAAAGCGATGTTCATTGCCTTCAATTTTGTCAACATAAAATTCAAGTATGTCTTTTGCGCGTATACCTAACCGTGATGTATAGAAAGGAAAGTTCGGTTCTTCTTCAGCTGCGACTCTAATGCCTAAATTGAATGGCACTTTTACAGATTTGATGTAAGCTTTTAGTTCTTCTTTATTATCAAGAATAGGAACTACATTTTTAAAACCACTGTTCAATAAACCTGCAATTCTTTGTGTATATGGTTTTTGTTTATAGCCATTACAAATGATGAAAACATCTTTATTGATTTTCTTCTTGGCGTATAATTTTTTAATGATGTCAATGTCATAAGCATATGAAGTTTCCAAATGAATATCATTCTTTAATGCTTCTTCAACAACGAAAGAAAAATGTGAACTTTTGGTGCAATAACAGTAGTTGTATTTACCAGTGTATTTGTATTTTTTAAATGCAGCTGCAAACATAGATTTTGCCTTCTGAATTTGTTTGCCGATTTTGGGAAGATAGCTGACTTTAAGTGGCGTGCCGTATTTGTCTATCAGCGCTTTCACATCCTGACCGTTGTACTGTAAATATTCGTTTACCAGCTTAAAATCTTCTTGTGGAAAATTAAAAGTTTGATTTACCAGATCAAGGTAGGTATTGTTCATGCTGTCGCGATTCATTATGACATTTGTGTTGATGAATAAAATGGATTGCAAAGATATTGCAACAAAAATAAAATCCGGATACTTTATAGAGCATCCGGATTGTAAATATTGAGCTTTTTCAATTACTTAACTGAATCAACCAGTTTTTTGAAAGATTCTGGTTCGTTCATCGCTAAATCAGCTAAAACTTTACGATTCAAGTCGATGTTTTTCTGAGCTAATCTGTTGATGAAAGTGCTGTAAGTCATACCTTCAGCTCTAACAGCTGCGTTGATACGAGCAATCCATAATGTGCGATATTCACGCTTTTTAAGTTTACGTCCAACGTAACTGTACGTTAAACCTTTTTCCATTACGTTTTTCGCAACGGTATATACATTTTTTCTTTTACCGTAATATCCTTTAGCGGCTTTTAATATTCTTTTGCGGCGAGCTCTGCTAGCTACTGCATTTACTGAACGTGGCATATTTTAATTTTTTAAAGTTGTGGGAATTGATTTGATAAATGGGATATTATTTCATTCCCAATAAACGCTTTACAAAATGCAAATTAGCGTCAGCAACTGTACCATCAATACGCATGTTACGCTTGCGTTTTGTTGATTTTTTAGTCAGGATGTGACGTTTGAAAGCTTTTTGGAAAGTGATTTTACCAGAACCGGTAACTTTAAAGCGCTTCTTTGCGCTGCTGTTGGTTTTTACCTTTGGCATTATATAACTTGTTTTGAGTTACTCCCTGCTGGCGTTCCGAACTGACGGAAACTTATGGAGCCGTGTGGGAAATGTCCGAAAAGCAGAACTTTTCGGGGTGCAAATGTAAGACAATAATCTAATAATTTTCCAGTTGAAGAGAAGAAAATTTCAAAAATCCTGATTTTATCCCAAAATTGGGATACCCAATAGCGCAAGAATCAAAAAACTAAGAGTCGCTAGGAAATATAAAATCGAAAAATTAATTACCTGTATTTTCTTTGTAAACAAATAATAACTTAAAAGTGGAATGATTTGTAAAGCGTGAACTCCCATGAAATGAGCTATTCTCAAATCTCCATGCTTGTGACTCCAGTTGAACAAAGCCATTCCTTCACCATTTTCTATTCCACCAATGCAATGGGTCATTTTAGCAAACATGATGATTCCTGAAATGGAAAAAATAACAAAGTTTAGTAATCCCATTCTCAAACCCCAAGTATAATGCTGGCTGATAGGCATTTTTTTTTGTTTGAAAAATATCAATGTCAAGTACGAAATCGTAATTAAAAATATCAGCATTACTGAAAATAGCAACCCATTCATCATTGAATTGAAAGGATCTGAATTGTTGAAGTGAGAAGGAACACCTCTATAAGATTGAATAAAAATGACAGTTGTTTCAATAAATAATGACGTTGCAATTAGCCAACTGAATAACTTAATTTGTGTTTTTGAGTTGAGATGATATAAAAACCAGCCCAAAGTCCAAATGCTGATACCTGA
>CALCNY010000017.1 GCA_937897585.1 uncultured Chitinophagaceae bacterium
GATCTGTGGTTAACCATTTCTTCGTGGCATCTCATTAATAAAAACAATTTATGAATTCGTGGCAATTTCTTCGCTTCTATCAATTTTGATTTTTGAATTTTTAATTTTGATTTTGAAACATTTCGTGGTTACAAAAAAAGCCTGTGGTTAATCCACAGGCTTTTAAAATTCGTATCAGAAATTATTCCGCCGGTGATTCAGGCGTTTCATCACTTTCATTTGAAGGATTTTCTGTCGCATCATTGTTCTCTATTGAAGAAATTTCAGAATCACTTGCTGTTCCTTCGTTATTTTCAACTCCGTTTTCAGCAATTTGATCTTCTGGTAAAACTTCTTCTTCCATTTCAGCTAATTGAGTAATGGCTGCGATTTCATCTCCATCATCCACTTTAATCAATTTTACACCTTGTGTAGCACGACCTTGTTCGCTAATGCCGCTTACCGACATTCTTATTGTAACGCCACTTACACATGTAATCATCAAATCTTCTTTTTCAGTAACGGCAAGTAATCCTACCAATTTTCCAGTTTTATCGGTAACGTTAATGGTTTTAACACCTTTTCCGCCACGATTCGTGATTCTGTAATTGGCTTCGCCGGTTTCTGGATCATCCATGAAAGTTCGCTTGCCATATCCTTTTTCACTTACAACTAGTATGGTTTTGGTTTTGTCTTCTTTATTTACACAAATCATGCCTACCAATTCGTCACCTTGTTCGTCAACTTCAATTCCATAAACACCTATACCGCCTCGACCAGTACTTCTAACAGTTGATTCTGGGAATCTAATAGCTCTTCCACTTTTAATAGCCAACATGATTTCGCAATTGCCATCTGTTAGTGCTGCGGCTATCAACTGATCGCCTTCCAAAATATTGATAGCATTGATACCATTTTGACGTGGTCTGCTGAAATCTTTTAAATCTGTTTTCTTGATGATACCATTTTTAGTACACAAAACGATGTAATGACTAGTTAGATATTCTTCATCTTCCAGATTCTTAATATCAATGATGGCTCTTACTTTATCATCAGCAGGAATTTGAATCATGTTCTGAAGCGCTCTTCCTTTACTGGTTTTATCACCTTCAGGAATCTGATAAACTTTCAGCCAGAAACAACGTCCTTTCTCTGTAAAGAACAATAAGGTATGGTGCGTGGAAGCCACAAACAGATGTTCAATATAATCTTCCTGGCGTGTGCTGCTGCCTTTCGCACCGCGCCCGCCTCTTCTTTGCTGACGATATTCATTAGCCGAAGTTCTTTTTATATAACCCATATGAGAAATCGTGACCACTACATCTTCTTCCTCAATCAAATCCAACATATTGATTTCATCATCGGCATATATGATTTCAGATTTTCTTTCATCACCGAATTTGGCTTTTACTTCCAATAATTCAGTTTTGATGATTTCAAAACGCAAACCTTCATTAGCCAGAATTTCTTTCAATCGTTCAATCAGCTTCATGATTTCGGCATGCTCTTCTCTGATTTTTTCGATTTCCATTCCGGTCAATCTCTGTAGTCTTAATTCCAATACAGCTTTAGCTTGTATATCACTCATGCCAAAATCAGATTTCAAACCCTCATGTGCGATTACTGGAGTTGAGCTTTCTCTGATTAACTTGATTACTGCATCTAGATTATCTAATGCGATGATATAGCCTAATAAAATGTGAGCTCTTTCCTCAGCTTTTCTGAGTTCAAATTGAGTTCTTCTAACCACCACTTCGTGTCTGAATTCGATAAATTCTGAAATCAGATCTTTGATATTTAATTGACGTGGTCTGCCTTTCACCAAAGCCACATTATTGATACCATAAGAAGTTTGTAACTCAGAATACTTATACAATTGATTGATGACAACTTGCGCAACTGCATCTTTTTTCAGTTCAACAACAATTCTCGTTCCTTCTTTGTTGTTACTTTCATTATTTACATCGCTGATGCCATCAATAACTTTTTCATTGATCAAATCACCAATCTTTTGAGTAAGTGTATCTCTGTTAACTTGGTAAGGAATTTCGGTAATGACAATTTTTTCTCTACCGCGGGCATCTGATTCTACTGTAGTTTTACCTCTCAAAACCACTCTTCCTCTTCCGGTAAATAAAGCTTGTTTTACACCTTCGTAGCCATAAATAATACCACCTGTTGGGAAATCCGGAGCTTTTACATGTTTTACCAATTCATCAAGCGTGATGTCGTTGTTTTCGATATATGCGATACAACCATCAATCACTTCATTAAGGTTATGCGGCATCATATTAGTTGCCATACCTACTGCGATACCGCTACTTCCATTCAATAACAACTGTGGAATTCGTGTAGGCAATACCGTTGGTTCCTTCAATGAATCATCGAAATTGAATTGATAATCTACAGTTTCCTTGTCGATGTCTTCCATCATGGCTTCGGCAAATTTTTCCATTCTCACCTCCGTATAACGCATAGCTGCCGGAGGATCTCCATCCTGACTTCCAAAATTACCCTGTCCGTCGATCATTTTATAACGCATTGACCACTCCTGAGCCATACGAACCATGGTGTCATATATGGAGGCATCACCATGTGGGTGATATTTACCCATTACTTCACCGACAATACGAGCAGATTTTTTATACGGTTTATTACTATTGTTACTGAGTTCGTTCATTCCGAAAAGCACTCTCCTGTGCACGGGTTTTAAACCATCTCTTACATCAGGAAGCGCCCTGCCAACGATAACACTCATCGAATAATCGATATAAGATGTTTTCATTTGTTCCTCGATGTTAACCGGTATTATTTTTCCTCTGTTGTTGAGGTTTTCTCCTTCAAATTGTTCTTGATTTTCCATAATTTTTTATCGTTAGCAAATGTAACATTTTAAGGCCGTTTTTGAGTCTATTTTTAAGCTGATTTTAAGTTGTTTTTGCACATATTTTTTACACAACTGAGCGTGTTTGTGGACAAGTTTTTCAAAGAAAAATACACTTATATTTTGGTGGATAAACTTTGGGGGTTTTAGATTAAGATTCTATCTTGCCGACTCTTTGTTTTATATCATGAATCTGATACGTTAAACCGCTTTTATGAGTGCAAAAAATATATTGTTGTTTGGTGCAGGTAAATCTGCAACGGTGTTGATTGAATACCTGATTAATGAGTCTGTATACAGCAACTGGTATATCACAGTAGCTGATGCCAATCTTGAATTGATTGAACTCAAAACACAACGAAGATTAAATTCTAATGCTGTAGCATTGGACATCAATGACACTCCCAACAGACAAGCATTAGTGAAATCGAGTGATATCGTTATTTCGATGATGCCCCCTTCTCTTCATATTTTAATCGCAGAGGATTGTATTGAATTTGGGAAATCTTTACTTACAGCTTCTTATGCAGATGAAAAAATTCTCGCATTAGAATCGAAAGTCAAAGAAAAAGGTTTGCTTTTCTTATGCGAAATGGGACTTGACCCTGGCATTGATCACATGAGTGCGATGGAGTTGATTGATGAGATTAAACACGACGGCGGTGACATTATTTCTTTTAAAAGTCATTGCGGCGGTTTGGTGGCTCCTGAATGTGATGATAATCCTTGGCATTATAAAATCAGCTGGAATCCAAGAAATGTAGTACTCGCCGGAAAAGCCGGTGCCATTTATAAAGAAGATGGGAAAATAATTGAAGAGCCTTATGAAAGTCTTTTTAAAGGGGAAAGAACAGTTGCTCTCGAAAATGAGAACAACGCTACATTCAGTTACTATCCCAACAGAAACAGTTTGAATTATATTGATTTATACAAATTGCCTCATGTTCAAACTTTTGTGAGAACTACACTTCGTTATCCTGAATTCATGACTGGCTGGAATAACATTGTTGAATTACAATTAACAGATGAAACACCTTGTTTTGATTCTGATGGTAAGTCACTGAATGAATTCTTTACATCTCATTTTGATAAAATTGGTTTCAACCAATGGCTTGATAAAAAATTATCTGAACGCTTTTCTGAAACCAATCATTTGTTTGAAAAATTAGAACAATTGCTGAAAAATGAAAAGTATGCTGATAATGAATCGGCAACTTTATTGGCTAATAAAATGGAAGGTGTCAATCTCCTATTGAAACAATTATTCTTTCTTGGCATCGATGATACTGAAACAAAAATCAATAAAGGTTATTGTAGTCCTGCCGACGTACTTCAATTAGCTTTAGAAAAAAAACTGGTGTTAAAAGAAACCGACAAGGATATGATTGTGATGCTTCATGAAATTGAATACATGAATGCAGGAATCAAACATTCAATTAGTAGCTCTTTACTAGTAAAAGGAAAAGATCATTTACATACTGCAATGGCCCAAACAGTTGGCTTGCCATTAGGAATCGCTGCGAAATTTATTTTAGACGGAACCATAAAAGAAACCGGCGTACAGATTCCTACAAAAAAAGAAATCTATACACCGGTTTTAAGAGAGTTGAAAAACTTTGGAGTGGCGTTTAAGGAGAAACGCAAGTAATTGTTCAATGAGTTCCAAAGGTTCAATGAGTTCAATATGTTTGACAAGTTTGGAAGGTTATCTGAATTGTAAACAAACAACAAACAACAAACAATAAACAATAAACGCCAAACAATAAACGCCAAACAATAAACACCAAACACCAAACAATTTCTAGTTTGCAAAAGAAGTCGTCAGCGACGCCGTAAAACCATAAGACGCCGGAACAAAGCGACAAACACCTCCTACACAGAATAATCCTGCTCTTTGTTTGCCAAATCCTAAACTGAATCTTGTTGATTTTTTGGTTACACTCGCTCCCACGTTATAATAGTGAATTTTGGTTGAACCATAATTATACAAGTCACTAGCATAAAATGCATAGGGTGATGAAAAAGAAAATTCTGTCAAAGCAGAAGCCCAACTACCCTGGTCATCTTTTGTAGATAAATTTTCAAGTTTTACACGAACTGATTTCTTTGAAGCAAATTTGTACAAAAATCCTGCAGCGATCATATCGGCATTAACTTCTCCATGAGAAACGGCTTGTATAACTGAAGCGTTGTAAAAAATATGCTGAAACGCCAAAGTAGTCTCTAATTTTTTATTCCATTTTTTCTTGATTTCTATGTTGGCATCTCTGTAATACTTTTTATTTCCAAATGAGAAAATATCTGTGCTATCATCCAAGCCATTGTAATAAGAAAAATTGGCTGCGATTTTGGTTCCGTATTTGCCGCCTAATTTGGTTCCTGATTTAATGTTGTAATATAAATCTGATTGAAAGCCCGCCTCTCCTTTTACTTGTGTACTATAAACATAAATATTGCTGGTTAAATAATCATGTTGCTTTGTAAGCGCAGGTAAGAAATTCAAAGGAGCGATGGACGTAAATTCAGTTCCCCTTTCTGCCGCAAAGTTCATATTGGTAAGTGTTCTGAATGTAGCCGTAACACCAAAATTATTTTTTGTATAGCTTGTATTTACTTGCAAAGCTTTGCCTTTATCAAAACTTTGATTGTTTAGTAAATTAGGATCTTTCCCTTTTTCTGCATATTCACTGCTTAAGGTGAAATTGTTTGAAGAAATATCTAGTCTGGCTGCTACAGCTGAAACTGATGCAGGAAAATCTACAATCGGTCCGGCATATTCTTCATACCTGCTCATATAACTACCGCCAAGGGTTACATGCGTTGTCTTGTCTTTTTCTTTTATGCCCAATAAATTGTTGACATCAATTTCGGCATCCATACCTCTCGAAACAGAATTGGCATAATCCATAATTTTTCTGGTTCTGCCATAAACGATTTTTAATTTCAAGAAAGAAGTTGGATCAACATGCACATTAATACCTTCCATGGCATTGTTGATACCGATTTGTCTGTTCTCGTATGCACGAAAAATTAAGCCACTGCCAAACTGTTCATAAAAATCTCCTATCTGAACAGAAAACTTATCTTCAGTGTATTTGAAATATTTATTGACGATTTTATTTTGATTGTTTACAGGTACTGGAAAATATCCCAATATCGGAGGCATATAACTTTCTAACTGAACCCCTGTAGAAAATTTCCCATAGTTATAATCAAGTTTTAAAAATGTATTTGATCCATATCTGTC
>CALCNY010000018.1 GCA_937897585.1 uncultured Chitinophagaceae bacterium
TTCGGTAGGTGATTTTGGTAGTTCTATTGATGCTGTACTATATCCAAACGGAACTCAAATTGGAATTGGCAGAAGTATTCCATCAGGAGGTGAAAACGACCTTGTTTTAACATCCAATTATACTTTAAATTCATGGAATCATGTTGTAATAACCTATGATAATAGTATGGTGAAAGTATTTATTAATGGCGTTAATGTAGGAAATATTCCATACACTATTTCATCAACGGTTACAAACACCTCTTGGTTTATTGGTAAATCAAATCCAACAATTTGGGCATGTGTTGGCTATGTGAAAGGAAATATTGATGATGTAGCTATCTATAACAGAGTATTGAACAATAGTGAAGTCACTCAATTATATACAGCATCAACCAGTGTCCAAACTTTATGTACCAAAACCATACAACCTTATAACGTAAATGTAGGCGATGCTACGCATGATGGTTCTACTTATGCTTGGAGCATTTCACCTGCTACGCCAAGTGCTATTATTACAGGCAATGGCACCAACTCCATAACGATCGATTGGACCAATGCACCAAGTGGCACTTACACCCTTCAAGCCATTGAAACCAATGCAGCAGGCTGTGTGAGTACAGCAGTTAGTGCGACCATTAATTTGTTTGGCACACCAACAGCACCAACAGCAGCAGCTCAAACTTTTTGTACGGCTAGCACAGTGGCTAATTTAAACGCTACTGGTAGCAATTTGCAATGGTATGATGTGGCTACGGGAGGAACTGCTTTGGCAAGTACCACCGCTTTAGTATCTGGAACAACGTATTATGTTTCGCAGACAATCGGAACATGTGAAAGTGATAGAACCGCTGTCGTAGTTACAGTTACTCCACTAACAGCACCAATAGCAACAGCAGCTCAAACTTTTTGTACGGCTAGCACAATGGCTAATTTAAACGCTACTGGTAGCAATTTGCAATGGTATGATGTGGCTACTGGAGGAACTGCTTTATCAAGCACCACTGCATTAGTAGCAGGTACAACTTACTACGCTTCCCAAACGATTGGCACTTGCGAAAGTACAAGAACGGCGGTAGCAGTTTCATTTAATGACCCACAAATTACGGCTAGTGCAACAACGGTTTGTGCTGGAACGGCAGTAAATTTAACCGCTTCAACAACTCAGACTCAATCTCAAACTAATCCATTTAAAATAATAGATTTTTCTAGTAAATTTAATTCAAATCCTTCTAGTTCTTCTCTCTTTAGTGGTATTCCTGATTTAAACAACATGCCATCAGGTAATGTTATGTTTAACGATATTCCATATTTTATTTCTAATTGGTCAAATAATGTAAATTGTTGGAATGCTTATCATCAGACAGGAAATAATCCTAAAATTTTAGAAATAAATATTAATAGTCAAACTATTAAGGAATTAAATATATTAGCTAATACTTATTGGGGGCTTTCAGGACCCACTGCTTATGCAAGTGTAGAGCTTTGGAATAATAATCAAATTTTGTATCAGAAAGATTTGATTGGAAATATTGATATCAGAGACTTTAATCCAAGTATTTTTACTAACAGTATTAATAATATTTCAACAACAAATGCATGGAATAATGGAAATATAAGAATTGATAATGTCAACCTTAATTTACCAAATGACTTAACGATTAATAAAATAATTATTAAAGATATAGGAGCTGATTTAGTACAAAGATTATTTGTACTAGCAATTACAGCAAAAAGTACTCAAACCACATATCTCTGGTCAACAGGTGAAACCACCGCAACCATCAATCCAAGCCCAACAGCTACAACAACTTATTGGTGTGATGTAACGACTAATGGAATAACGTGCAGAAAAGAAATTACTATCACTGTAACTCCAAATGTAACCCCTGAATTTGCTCAAGTGGCACCGATTTGTGCTGGAGGATTTTTAGCAGTATTACCAACAACTTCGGATCTTGGTATCTCAGGAACATGGTCGCCAGCGTTGGATAATACGGTAACGACAACGTATACTTTTACTCCAAACGCTGGATTGTGTGCTAATACAGCATCAATGACCATTACGGTTAATCCAATTGCTGCTGCACCAACAGCATCAGCTTCACAAACTTTTTGTGCAAGTCCTGCGCCAACTATTGCTAGTTTAACAGCAACTGGAACGGCCATTCAATGGTATGCCGCAGCAACGGGTGGAACTGCAATAGCTAGCACCACTGCATTAGTTACAGGAACAACTTATTACGCTTCTCAAACCGTTGGCACTTGCGAAAGTACAAGAACGCCGGTTGAAGTTTCATTTAATGACTCACAAATTACTGCAAATGCAACAACGGTTTGTAGTGGACAAAACTTAACCCTTTCAATAGCTGGAGTTTCTAACTTAGTTACCTCATTGCCAAATTATTCAGGTCCATATTATTTTAATTCACATACCTATTTCAAAAGTCAAGATTCGGCTACATGGTCTCAAGCCGTACAAAATTGTATAAATAACGGTGGTCATCTTTTTATACCAAATTCAATAGCTGAAAATAATTTTATTATTCAAAATGTATATAACAATGCAGCACCCTCTATCTCATTAATTGGAATAACTGATGCTCAAAATGAAGGAGTTTGGTTAGATGTATTAGGGAATCCATTAACTTTTACTAATTGGGAAATTGGCGAACCAAATAATCAGAATGATGAAGATTTTGGTAATATGTATTCGAATGGTAGTTGGAATGATGGTCATAATATGAGTTACCAAATTTATCCATATGTAATTGAATTTGATGGTGTTAATTCAACATTCTTATGGTCCACAGGCGAAACCACCGCAACCATCAACCCAACTCCAACAACAACAACAACCTATTGGTGTGATGTAACAACAAATGGTGTAACTTGTAGAAAAAATGTTACCATTACCGTAACTCCTAAAACAACGCCAACGTTCACGCAAGTAGTAGCGGTTTGTTCTGGAGCAACGATAGCGGCACTGCCAACAACTTCTACCAATGCCATAACAGGAACTTGGTCACCAGCGTTGAACAATTTAGCG
>CALCNY010000019.1 GCA_937897585.1 uncultured Chitinophagaceae bacterium
ATTCAAGTATAAATGGCATTAGCATTCCGGTGGTTTTTGAGCATACGAAAGTTGAAATCAGAATAATTAAATAAGAAATAAGGAATAAGAATAAGGAATAAGAAAGTGTATTTAGGAAATGAAATTGTCATTACGAATAGAATAATCATCTCTGCGAAAACTCTTTAACTCCTGTTCTCTGCGGTTATAAATAAAACAATAAGCGCAAAGTCCCTTACAGGAGACATTGCTGAGAAAAACAAACCACAAACAATAAACACCAAACGCCAAACCACAAACAAAAAAACGCCAAACCCCAAACTATAAACAACAAACAATAATAATTATCTTTGCCCCCATGAGCAAAACAGTTGCCTTACATACTCTCGGATGCAAATTAAATTTCAGTGAAACCACTGCGATTTCGCGTATGCTAGAGAATGACGGCTTCATCAAAAAGGAATTCGATGAAGTGGCAGACTTGTATGTCATCAACACTTGCTCTGTTACCGAAAATGCTGATAAAGAATGTCGACAACTGGTAAGACGAATTCAAAAAAAAGCACCAGAAGCCTTGGTGGTCATTACAGGTTGTTATGCGCAGTTAAAGCCTCAGGAAATTGCTTCCATTCCTGGTGTGAATTTGGTATTAGGTGCTGCTGAAAAATTCAATATTACTACACATCTCAAAGAACTTAGCAAAAACGATTCAGGTAAGATTTGTAGTTGTGATATTGAAGATGTAAATGTATTCACCCCTACTCACTCCGTAAAAGAAAGAACCAGGATATTTTTAAAAGTTCAAGATGGCTGCGATTACAATTGTAGTTTTTGTACCATCCCCATGGCAAGAGGAAAAAGCAGAAGCGACAGTATAGACAATGTAATTGCCAATGTGAAAGAAATCGCTAATGGCGGTGCCAAAGAAATCGTATTAACAGGTATCAATCTCGGAGACTTCGGAAAAGGATATACAGGCGGAAGAAAGCACGAAGAAAATTTCTTCGATTTGATTAAAGTACTTGAAGAAGAAGCCCCAATTGAAAGGTTCAGAATATCTTCTATCGAGCCTAATTTGCTAACCAATGAAATGATAGAATTTGTAAGCAACAGCAAAAAGTTCATGCCACATTTTCATATCCCATTGCAAAGTGGTAGCAACAAGACTTTAGCGAATATGCGTCGTCGTTATAAAAGAGAAATATATGCAGAGCGTTTGGGATTGATAAAATTACTCATGCCTCATGCATGTATTGGCGCTGATGTTATCGTTGGCTTCCCAGGTGAAACTGATGAAGATTTTAATGAGTCGGCGAAATTTATAGAAGAACTGGACATTTCTTATTTACATGTTTTCACTTACTCAGAAAGAGATAACACTCAAGCATTAGAAATAAAACCCGTCGTTCCGATTCACATCAGAAACGAAAGAAATAAAATCCTGAGAAATATTAGTTATCTAAAAATGCAGGAATTTACCAATGCTCACATTGGACAAACAAGAAAAGTTTTATTCGAAGGGGAAAACAAAAACGGCATGATGGAAGGTTATACAGATAACTATATTAAAATAACTACCGTTTACAATGCAGCGTGGGAAAACACAATAATAGACTGGAAAATATAAAGACTGCCTGTCTTTTGTGTCTTTTGAAATTCTTAATTCTAAGAAAAAAATTTACTCTAGAAAATCATTCCAATTACGGTGAGATAATAACTTATGAAAATTGAATTTAGATTCACTGTTCGTCAACATGGATAAATGCCTTACGTGATGCATATCGGTACCAACAAAAGATACCAATTCATTTTGTAACATATAATTGGCCGCTTTCAAAGCTTCTTTACCATAATATCCAGTTAGCGACAACAAATTTACTTGCAACATAAATCCCAAATCAGCGAGTCTATGGTACATCTTGTTGTTACCATAATAATAAGGATATCTCTCTGGATGAGCTAGGATTGGAGCATATCCAGCAGTTTGAATAGCAAATGAAAACTTTCCAGGATCATCAGGCATCGAAGCGTAAGAAAATTCAGTCAAAATGATATCATCCTTTAGTGTCAGTAGACGTTTACCACTATTTAGCAACTCGAAAAAATAGCTGTCGAGCATATATTCTGCGGCAGCACTCACTTCAAAATCAATTTGTTGTTTTTTCAGTTCAGCTATTAATGAGACTAAAGCGTTATTAATAGTTTCAGGATTGTTGCGATATAAATCACCGATTATATGAGGAGTAGCAATAGACTTCTTTACACCAAGTGACATCAACCCTTTAATCAATTCAATGGAGGTTTCTAGGTTGGGAGAACCATCATCAATACCAGGAAGGATATGAGAATGCATATCCAATGAAATTGGAAAATAATCGAAATCTAATTTTTCTTTTTTTTTGAATAACGAAAACATAATTTTTTCAAGATTTCAAAATCTTTTAAAATCCCTTGATGATATTATTTCTTATAGTACTGATGTAATTTACTTAATGGTTTTAAGATGGAAACGATAAAAGGCATTGGAATTCCATTGGCTTTCATGGCCAGATAATCTCT
Source organism: uncultured Chitinophagaceae bacterium (assembly GCA_937897585.1). Taxonomy (GTDB): domain Bacteria; phylum Bacteroidota; class Bacteroidia; order Chitinophagales; family Chitinophagaceae; genus Ferruginibacter. Next base: position 2,539 of record CALCNY010000019.1, read on the forward strand.
TCTATTCGCACGTAGTCTTTTAAAAATGTTATTATTACTGAGTCCGCCTCTTCTCATTAATACACATAATTTAGGCAAGTAATAAGCGGACACTTTGTTTTTGTATAAAAATCTTGCCATCAATTCGTAATCTGCCGCAGAGAAAAAATGAGTTTCATAATTGCCATACTTTTCAATCAAATCTCTTTTGAAGTAAAAAGCAGGATGAGCGGGCATCCAACCAAATTTGAACAAATTACGATTAAATGGCTTTCCTTTCCAGATTCTATATAGCTTGGAGATATCTTCAGCATAAACATATTTGAGATCCCCATAAACCGTATCTACTTTTTCTTTTTCAAATGCCATCATTACATTTTCTATGACATCTGTTGAAGCAAAAACATCATCGCTGTGTAATACGCCTATCACGTCTCCAGTTGCCATTTTCATTCCTTTATTTAGCGCATCAAACATTCCACTATCAGACTCAGAAATCCACTTGGTAATTCGAGATTCATATTTTTTTACAATTTCGATTGTACTGTCTTTCGAATTGCCGTCTACAATTATATATTCGATATTCGGATAAGTTTGGCTTAATACTGATTCAATGCATTGGGCTAAATGCTTTTCAGAATTAAAGGTGACAGTTATGATTGTAATTTTCAATTTGCTCTGTTTCAAAGAAAAAAAGTGAATAGATAATTTTCTCGAAAAACCACTATTCCATAATTTTTTCTATCTTATTTATAACTAATTGTTAATTTTTCTTAAAATTACAGCATTTAAGGAATTAAATCATCAAATCGACTCGATAGAATTTCTCGAAATCAGAATATTTTCCATAACCAGCATATCCATGTTCGTCCTATGATAACAATTCCAGGCTTCTTCTGGTGAGTTAACGATAGGTTCATTTTCATTAAATGAGGTATTCAATAAAATCGGAACTCCGGTTTTTTTTCTGAAAGCATCTATCAATGCATAATATCTAGGAGAAATATCTTTCATCACTGTTTGCAATCTTCCCGTGCCATCAACGTGTGTAACTGCAGGGATACTTGCCTTTTTATCTTCTTTAATTGGAAATACTTTTTCCATAAAAGGAACAGGTTCATCCAATTCAAAATATTCAGCCACATAATCCTCGAGTATCGAAGGGGCGAATGGCCTGAAGCTTTCTCTGCGTTTAATTTTAGCATTTAAAATTTCCTTGGCATCATTTCTTCTTGGATCGGCGATGATAGATCTTCCGCCCAAAGCACGAGGACCAAATTCTGCCCTGCCTTGCATCCATCCAACCACACCACCATTAATCAGGCAGTTTGTCACCACATCGTACAACTTTTCATCTTCAAGTCTGACATATTCAATTCCTTTCGCTTCCAGCCATTTTTCAATTTCTTCATTGCTGAATTTGCTGCCTGTATATGCAGATTTGATATGATGACGCTTAATGTTTTCTTGTTGATGCTGCACAAATAAAGCCGCTCCCATTGAAATTCCGGCATCATGTCCCGCCGAAGGAATGTATACATTTTTGAATGGCGTATTCCTTGTAATTTTCCCATTTGCGACACTATTTTGTGCCACACCACCTGCAATGCAAATATTATCAGACCCAGTTTTTTTATGCAAATGATTCAACAAATGAAAAATGGTTAGTTCGGTCATTCTCTGAACAGAAGCTGCAAGATCACGGTGGTATTGTGTCAGCTCTTCGTGCTTTTGACGAGGCTGCCCGAATAACTCAATCATCTTTGCATTATACATAGAGGCGACAACAGGAATATGATCATCTCCATAATTGATGATACCCGAAGTGGCACTTCTGAAATAGCTTTGATTGATTTTGAACAAACCGTCTTTGGTATGTTCTATGACTTCAAAAATTTTGTCGACATATTTAGGATTACCATATGGAGCCATCCCCATCACTTTGTATTCATCTCCATAATGTGGAAATCCAAGCAGTTGGGTGAACGCTGTATAAAACAACCCCAATGAATGAGGAAAATCAACTGAATCCAATACATCAATATGATTCCCTTTTCCGAATGCAGTCATGGTTGTTGTAAAATCGCCCGAACCATCTATCGACAAACAAGCTGACTCTTCAAAAGGTGAAGCGAAGAATGCGGATGAAATATGACTGATATGATGTTCAACATTCTTTATTTTTCCATTAAAATGTTCCTGAGGCAATCCAAAATGAGCTGAAAGAATGGAATCGATACTGTCCACTTTTTTACTGTTTGAAAATCTTTCCTTAATGGCAGGTAAACTAACAAAAGGATGTGACAACAGAAACAATATCTTTTTAAAAAACTTTGCTTTGGGATCTCTGCCTATGCAGAAATAATCAACAGCTTCAATTCCTACTCTGGCTTCTTTCAAACAAAATTCAATTGCTTTTATCGGAAACCCCGACCAATGTTTCACTCTTGTAAAACGCTCCTCTTCAATGGCCGCTATCATTTTCCCATCTACAAAAATCGCAGCGGAAGCATCAGCGTGGTAAGCGTTTATTCCTATTAATATCATTTTCTTAATCTATTAAAAAATTGTATTGATTGAGTTATATTCTGTTGGCTTCACTGCTAATTAGAATTGGTATATCATTCACAACCTGATAATAAATTCCAGCTTCCTCTGAAATCAATTTTTTCTTGTCTGAGCTTAGCACCAATGATCCACCATATTTTGGACATTTAAGCAAGGGAACAATATCAAGATTGCTGAATGTTTCTGATTGATGGTTTTTTAAAAATTGATTTCTTCCCAAATTTTCAGTTGCAACAGATTTCTTGATTGCTTTTATATAAAGGCTGTCGGACAAAGATTTCATGCCAGGGATTACGTGAGTCATA
>CALCNY010000020.1 GCA_937897585.1 uncultured Chitinophagaceae bacterium
AAATAATGCAACAATTCTTTAGCATGACAACCATAGGTTCCTAAATGTATATCCGAAAGGACCAGAATGTCAATCTTTCTTTTTTTTGTATTATCCATTAACGGATTTTATGAAACTTTAATGAAGATTGAAACGGATTGAATAGGGTAAATGCAATTTCGATTTTTGTCAAAAAAAATCGATGAGTGATCATTTTGAATAATTTCATATTTGCTGTTTTTCAAAGTAAGACAAAGCACATGAACAAATTTTGAACAAAAGGTTACGCTAATGTTAAGCATTTATATAAATAGAAAAAGGGCCGCTTGTACAGCGACCCTTTTTTCTTACTAACTATATTTAAACCAAGAGAAAGATTATTTCTGAACAACCATTTTAATAGCGCTAGTAGTAGTTCCTACAGTATATCTTACTGTATAAACACCGTTAGTCAAATTGCTATTGTTGATGTTCTGAGAAATCAAACCATTGTTGTTAACAGCAGTAAAGTTTTCAACCATACGACCATTCATATCAATGATCTGGATTGAAGCATTTGCTTTAGCAGTAACACCAGTTTCAATTCTTACAGTGAAGATACCAGCATTAGGGTTTGGATAAACCTGAGCTTTGATACCATCAATTGTATTTGTAGTTTTTGAATAAACTGGAGCACCAACTAAACAAACTTTAGCAACGTTAGTTAATTTCAACGCTTTGTTAGCACCAACGCCACAAGCTGAAGTATAACGTACTCTGATGCTATCACCTGTAACAGCACCAGCATTGCTAGTGTAGATTACTCTGATATATCTTCCGCTTAATACACCTGAATCCAATGTACCTGAAGCAGCAACTGCAGATCCTGTTGGTAAAGACCACTCATATCCAGTTGGAGCAGCGTTAGTAGCAGTTCCAGCAGGTAATACTGGAGCAGCATAACGATATACTCTAGCACCACAAACGTCAGATACTAATGTAGCAGTAACTGAAGCAGGAGTAGCAGGAGCATTTGAAGATGAAACTGCATTAGTTAAAGCAGCAGCTTTGTAAGCACTGAATCCACAAACAGAAGTGTAACGACATTTTACAGTATCGCCTAATCCGTGAGCAGCTGTGCTAGTGAAATAACCAGTTACAACTCTTGAAGCCAAGTCAGCAGAATCAACAACAAAAGTAGCACCTAAAGTACCATAGAAAGACCACTCCCAACCAGTAGCAGCACCGGCTGTAGTTGTAGCCGCTGGAAGACCAGTTGCTGGAGCAGCATAACGATATCTTGGTTGACCGCAAGTTGCAGTACCTAAAGAAGTAACTGTAACAGCAGTTGGAGCAGCAGGAACAGTTAAAGCAGTAAGAGCTACTTTTAATCCTTTAGTTCCTGTAACACCGCAATCATAAGTGTAAGCTAATTTGATGCTATCAGTTGTAGCTGCAGCAGCATTGCTTGTAAATTTAACTCTGATATATCTTGCAGCAGCACCGCTCAATACACCAGAATCAAGAGAAGCACCTAAATTGATATTTGCCAAAGACCATGAGTAACCAGAAGTTCCTGTAGGTAAAGCTGGAGCAGTATAACGAACAACTCTAGCACCACAAACATTACTTACTACAGTAGCAGCAGTTATAGAAGCAGGAACAGCAAGTGTTGTTGACTTGATGATTGCTTGAGTAAATGAAACACCAGTTTGGTTACAAGCTGTTTTTGCAGTAACAGTTAAGTTACCAGCAGCAACCATTGCAAATACTGCTGAATCAGCAGCTGAAGATACTAACTGATTTCCTGTTCCAGTAACAGCCCATGAATAGGTGTTTCCAGCAACAGCAGCAACTTTGTAAGTTTGCAAAGTAGAAGTACAATTGTATAAATTCTTAGCACCAGTGATAGCAGTTGGTGTTGTTGGGTTTAAAGCACAAGCGATAGTAGCTGCACTTGTATCAGACTGATTGCAATAGTTTGTAGCTGATACAAATACTGTAGCAGGTACAGACTTAACAATAAAGGTTACAGTTCTTGAACCAAAACCAGATTTAATTTTATTACCAGCTGAAGCACCAGTGATACCCCATACATAAGCATCAGCTCCTGCAATAGCATCAACAGTGAAAGTTTTCAATGTATCAATAGTAGAAGAAACAGAGAAAGAAGTACCTGAAATTACAGATGGTTTTGGAACTGTAGGGCAAGTTACCAATGAGAAATTGTTGAATGCTGTATCAGTAAAATCAGCACCATGTCCAGCTAAATAACCAGTAGTATCTTCTTTTGGACGATAATCAGCTGTTTTGAAAGCATTAATGCTCCATGAAGCCAATGTGTGAGTTGTATCAACTCCATAAGGAGCAACTAAGAAAGAATCTGCTCTTGAAGTAGAGTCATTAAAATTAGCTAAAACAAAAGATCTTGCACTGAAACCTGTAGGTAAAGTACCAGCTGTTTCAGTTAAACCACCAATTTTATTACCACTCAAGATGTTGTTTTTGAATTTTGCTCTTCCATCAACAAAAGCTTGACCTGTGTTACCCAAAGCATTATCAATCATCAAACCTGTAGGATAATCAGACAAAATTGAATTGAAAATTTTCAATTCTGAATTTCTTCTGATACGTGCAGATCTTCTGAATGCAGGGTGAATAGAAGCTTGCATAGCAGCACTATTGTCACCACGTAATGGTCCGATGTTAGTGATGTTTGTAAATAATGCTTTAGTTCTTGGATTGTTGTCAGAACCGTTAGCATCGTTATCAGACTCATAACCTTCTGAAGTAGAAGCACCAGAAGCCAATGAATAACTATTATCACCAACTTGAGGATCACGAACACCTAAGCAATATTGAACTGCTCCGCTGAATCCGTTATCAGTATCCCACTCATCATCAACACCACGATATGAAATAAGGTGAGAACAATTTACGTTACCACCAAACCATTCGAAAGCATCATCATTGATATAAGAACACTGTACATAATCAATAGTTGTACCATTACCAACGCCACCCATTGTTAAACCGTTGATTTCTTTGTTTTGAGCAAAGATGTAACCACCGAATTCAATTCTTACATACTTTAAAGTACCAGAATTGTCATTGGCAACTGGAGATGTACCACCACCAAATTCAGTGCTTTCGCCTGTAGTAGCAGAATTGTTAACTTCAGTGATACCCTCAATATAGTTGATACCGAAAGTATTTGGAACTGGAGAAGTTGCACTTGATACACCATTGTATGGAGCTTTACCTAACAAGATAACACCACCCCAATCACCTGGATGTCTTTGACCTACAGGATACATTGATGTGAATACAATTGGTTGATCAGGAGTTCCAATAGCAATAAGCTTTGCACCTTTTGTTACAACCAAAGCTGAGTTAGGATAAGCGTTACTACCGAAAATTGTAGTACCTGCTTCAATTGTTAAAGTAACACCAGCTTTTACATAAACTAAACCTGCAATAATGTAGGTGTTGTTTTTTGTCCATGTAGTGTTTGTTGAAATCACTGCATTAGCACCTGATGCTGGAATTTTTACCAAACTACCTCCAGTTGGAGCAGCTGAAGTACTTGGATAAACGTGGTTTTGTGGATCCCACTCTGTCCATGTGTCTGTCCATGGTGCAGCAGGAGCTGGAGCGAAGGCACCTCTGTAGGTAACTTTCTCAATTTGCGCTTTACTTGTCAGTCCTGCAAAGACAAGAATTGCGAGTGTCAAAATTTTTTTCATAATTATTTACGCCTGTTTTAAATGGCTGTGCAAATATTTAACATCAGTGTTAACCAAAGATTTCTTTGCAGTTAAGGAATCATTACCTAAATGTTAAGGAATAGTTACCGTGGAGGAATTTATCCAAAAAAAAATGCCCGTGTTAAACGGGCATTAAAGAAATAATTTATTAAGTGATTTTTAAAATTTATGCGTAAGGCTAATTGAGATAACGCTACCAAATGTTTTATACCATCTTACATAATCCTCTCCTTTTTTATATTTTTTATCACCGTTAGTGTCTTCAAAGAAGATTGATTTTTGTGCAAGAATGTCTTTTACGTTTAATTTTAATTCGAGATTCTTTTTAGAAAATGTTTTAGCTACTTGAAGATCTAAAACTGTTCTTCCATTTTCCCAGATATCTGATTCTTTTAAGTTCCCTACAAGATAAATTCTTTGACCAACACGATTTGCGGCTATAGTTGCAGAAAATCCTTTGTCATCATTTTGATAGGTTAAGCCAGCATTAAAACAATATGGAGATTGCCCTTGTAAAGGTCTGTCTAGGTTAATAGTTGTAGTATCACCTGCTTTTTTTGCAGTTACATTTGATTTGATAAAGGAAACGTTGGTGAACACAGTTAAATGCTCAAAAATTTTCCCCAGTAATTTTGATTTTATCAAATCTCCAATTAAAATTCTTCCATCAAATTCTACACCCTTGTTAACAGCACCAAGTACATTAAAATAAGCAGCTTCATGGTCTTTATCAGGAGCTGTGGCTTGTTCTATAGGATCTGTGAATTTTTTATAAAAAGCTGTAAAAGTGAATACTTGTCCTCTTCCCGGATAGATTTCATATCTCACATCGAAATTATTAATAACTGCTCTTTTAATTGCTGTGTCGCCATTGGTAACGTATCTAGTTGCAAAGTCAAAGAATTTTGCAGGAGCCAATTCTCTGAACTCAGGTCTGTTGAGTGTTTTATAATACGCAAATCTTAGATTTTGTTTTTTATCTATAGAAAAAATGGCGCTACCGGAAGGTAATACATCGGTTACTGTTCTATTAACTGTGTCAGCAAAACCTTGTCCGACAGGTAAGAATAATTTCAAATTGAATTTCTCAACTCTAGCTCCGTAAATCAATCTTAAAAATTTTCCAAAGCGCTGATCGGCCATTGCATAAGCTGCAGTTAAATTAGTTTTTGCCGTATAGTTATTAGAAGGATTTTTGTCTTCAGCCAAAATAAATGCTCCAGGGCCAATGTGTTTAAATATTTCTCCTTCTGGTAAATAAAGCAATCTGTAATCAAAAAATGTATTTCCTACGGTACCTTTTACCATTCCTAAATTTCTTTGATTGTAAGCCCTGTCTCTTTCCTGAATGTAAGCTCCAATTTTGAAATTTGATGTGACGTTTTCTCCGAATTTGAAACTTCTTTGAAGATCAACTTTGAATATTTTTGAATTCTCTTTCAAATTGCCATAGTAAATACCACCACCGTTACCGTTAGTTGTTGCATTGTCTGATACAGAAGCACGCAAATCTGTTTCAGAATTTAATTTAGTATAGATAGTAGTTCTTAAATCAGGTATTTCTCTTCTTACATCAGAAATCCCAGCCATCCAATTTATTTTTATTTTAGATGCAGCGAGATAATGATCTCCTATCAGTTGGCTTGATAAAATTTTATTACTAGT
>CALCNY010000021.1 GCA_937897585.1 uncultured Chitinophagaceae bacterium
GGCAGCCGCCAATAGGTGATGCTTTTAATAAAATGATTTTGATGATAATGTTCTGAACTAATTAAACAATCATTTTCTGATGTAATAAAAAATGCCTTCTGTCTTCTCGTCTTTTAATACAATGGTGTCCAGTGATAGCTTCACGATTTTAGAAACAGAATAAGTTGCATTGCCTGAATAGGTGGTTATAATATCGCCTTCAACTTTATAATGTAATCCATACGCAGTTTTTTTGGTGCTGTCTGTATCCATAATAAAATATCGGGTGTTGTCGATGTAGATATCAGATAATCCAGGCTGTAAGGATTTCCAAGTGCCTAATAATCGGGTATCGCCATGGAATTTTGCGGTGCATGCTGCTAATGATAAAACAATCATAAAATTGAATATGTGCTTCATGCCAATATTTTTGATAATCGAATTTATTTTCGAAGCTAATTATTTGTAAACAATGAGATGTAATTGATTTGTCATTTAGTTAAGCATCCTTAATATCCGGTTCCACTAATTTGGCTAATTTTTCTAATGATTCTTGCCAGCCCAAGTAACACATCTCAGTTGGAATAACAGCAGGTATACCTTCTTGTGAAATTTTAATTTCAGTTCCGCAAATCACTTTATTAAACTCAATCGTAGTGGTCATTTCCCCCGGCAGATTTGAATCATCGAATTTGTCGGTGAGTTTGATGAACTCATTTGGCTTGATTGCTAAATAAGTCCCGCCAAATGAATGTGCATTACCCGTTGTGAAATTTGTAAATGACATTTTAAAACTTCCTCCAACTGTAAAGTCCATTTGATGTACGGTACACAGAAAGCCATAAGGCGGCATCCAACTGGCATAAGCGAGTGGATCTGAAAATGCACGGAAAACTTTTTCAGGTGTGGCTTTTAAGATTCTGTGTAATGATACGCTATTGTTTTTCACGATTTATTTTTAGTAAATTTAGTTGATTAAGTAATGCTTCGTTTTTTGAACTGCTAGTTTTCTGTCAGTGTTCCATCTTCAGTCAAAATTGTATTGCCGTCTTTTTGAACTTCTAAAGTAATATCGGGTGTATTGTCTGCACCTATTAAATTTCTATAAACCAGATAAGTAAAGTTGTTGCTCTTGAATGTGATGACAAGGTTGCCTCCACTTCCCAACATTTCCAGTTCTCCATTTTCTAAAACTATATCCGGTTTTGTAGATTCAGTATTACCGTTTTTCCATGAGGCATATCTGTAATGATTATCAACAACTTCATCGATTCTGAGGCGGTAGTTTTCAGTTACTATTTTATAAACAGGTCTTACAAATTTCTTCAATGAAGGATGTAATGATTGTCTTTGTGTTTCAATTATTTGTTTCAACCATTTTTTTTCAAACTCACTCTGATAGTTAACTGCAATTATTTTTCCATCATAACTGTCTATCCACAAAGTTCCATTATTCAACATGATACCTCTCCACCCAACTTCATTCCATTGTTTCATTTTGGAATGGGAAATGATTTTTACGAGTGAGTCGTCAAATATTTGTTTGAATCTGAGTTTACATTCTTTTTCATTTTTGATAGAAGGTATGGGATATTCTCTGCGTAAAGGGTAGCTGATTAATTTAGAAATCTTATTAAAATCTTGCTGTTTGAATGC
>CALCNY010000022.1 GCA_937897585.1 uncultured Chitinophagaceae bacterium
AAACACAAAGTCCGTTTTGACTGATTGTATTTTGTAGTAAGTCAACTTCGAATAAGCCTTCCCTTGCAATGATTTGTAAATTCCTTTTTGTAATACGTGATGCATAACTTAAACTACCAGAAACGCAAAAGGAAGGATATAGAAAGTTAATAATTGCAGTATCAGGAGCTTTAATTTCTAAATCTGAATACTTACCAGCATGAATATCCGATTCTATTGGTTTTCAGCTTGATGCTGTCAACATTTGCATTTTCTCAATATGCCTATTTTGGCAACAACAAAGCGGCTTACCATTTAGCTGCCATTTTATCCAGAACTGAAGATTCTGTAATCAAACAATTTCAGAACAAAAATCTTAGCTGGCCACCTTCATCTATTTATATCAGATCTTTCAAATACGACCGACAATTGGAAGTATGGGTAAAAGCTGATTCATCAAATAAATTCAAATTATTTAAGTCGTACAAAATTTGTATGCAAAGCGGTACTATGGGCCCTAAAAGAATGGAAGGTGATTATCAGGTTCCAGAAGGATTTTATCACGTAAACGAATTTAATCCCAATAGTAACTATCATTTGTCTTTAGGTATTAATTACCCAAATGCTTCCGACAGAATTTTAAGTGATTCTGTGAAACCAGGTGGTTCTATTTACATTCATGGAAATTGTGTGTCAACAGGATGTATCGCTATTACCGATGAGCCTATTGAAGAGTTGTATGTTATTGCTTCAGCGGCTAAATCTCAAGGACAAGAATTTATTCCGGTACATATCTTTCCGGTGAGATATAACAATCATACTTCTCTTGAGTATTTGAACAATACTATCAAAGACAATGCTTATTTGCAGCATTTCAATAAAAACATCCGCGAGGTGTTCGATTATTTTGAATTCAATAAAGAACTACCTGTAATTCTGGTAAACAGAAGAGGCGAATATGTTATCAATTAGTTTATCTCATGATCATCTGAACAGTTGTAACCGTTTTCTGTTCGAGTAAGATTTGTTTTCCTTTTGTTAGGTTATCAATTTTTTCATCTGTGTAATGTCTGATGGTAAGCATCGATAAATTCCTTTCCAGTTCCACGTCAAATATTTCAGAAGCTGCAGCCGCAAGCTGATCGATTTTTTCAGCATGGTCGTCGAAACAACAGATTAATGAAATCGCCGTGTGTTGAGACACATTTGGACGCACTCTTATTTGTTGAAATAATTCATGCAACTCCTGAACCGGTTTGTCATCCACAAAAGAAAAATCCTTTGATTTGAATTGAATCATAACCTGTTTTTCCTTATTAACTATAATTGGCGGCAGGTTTTTACTAATGGCCTTGCTGATGATTGTTCCTATTAAACTGGGGTCAAGAAAGCTTTTCACCAGTAAAGGAATATTTTTATTTTGAAGTGGCTTGATGGTTTTGGGATGTATCACCTGAGCGCCATAATAGGCCATTTCAATCACTTCAGTGTAACTCAATTCATGTAAAATAGAAGCATCCAGATATTTTTTAGGATCTGCACTCATCACCGCATCCACATCTTTCCAAATAGTTACAGACTCGCCATTTAATAAATTTGCAAAAATTGCAGCAGAATAATCACTGCCTTCTCTACCTAAAGTTGTGCTTTCATTTTCATCGGTGGCTCCAATAAAACCTTGTGTAATCACAATATCGAATTCATCAAAAAGCGGTAATACGGAATCTTTAATACGACTATCGGTAAACTCCCAATCGATGGCGGCATCTCTGAAATTGTCGTCTGTTCTGATGATATCTCTCACATCCAGCCATTTTACTTTTGATTTTTGTTCTTCCAGATAATGACTCAATATGCTGCTGCTGAACAATTCGCCACAACAAACAATCTGATCGTAATAGTAATCGTAATTGCGAACAGGTTTGTCATGCAGTAACCATTCGATTTCAGTAAATAAATCTTTGAGCTTGTTTTCAGAAGCTTGCCAATTAGTAACATTTAGGTATTTCACCAAATCAAGGTGATTGTTTTTCAATTGCTCGAAAAGTTTCAGGGCTTCTTCCTTTCTACCTTCAAAATAAGCATTTACAATGGTTTCAAGCGCATTGGTGGTTTTGCCCATGGCTGAAATAACAATCAATAATTTCTCTCCTGAAAATGATTGAATGATGTTTGCTGTATTTTTAAATCGATCTGCACTATTGATGCTGGCGCCGCCAAATTTGAAAACCTTCATTTATTGTAAGTTTACCTGGTGTGAAATAATTGACTTCCGTTAAACTAAAAAAGAGATTATAGCTTACTTTTACAACTGCAAATCTAACTTCGTTCATTGTAATCTTAAAAAGTTTTATGGAGATCAACAGAAAAATTCAAACCCTCGATGAGTTCACTATTCAACAGATGCGGGATTTCCCAAATGCAACAGGCGAATTGGCCGGATTATTAAGAGATATTGGTCTTGCCGCAAAAAGGGTTCATGTTGAAGTAAACAAAGCAGGCTTGGTAGATATTTTGGGCGATGCCGGAACGATGAATGTGCAAGGAGAAGAAGTGAAGAAGATGGATATTTTTGCCAATAATCAGTTTATGGGCGCTTTGCGTCATGGTATCAGTTGCGCCGGAATTGGTTCTGAAGAAATGGATGATATTGTGGTATTCGAAGATGAAATCAGTAAGCAATCTAAATATGTATGTTTGTTTGATCCTTTGGATGGTAGTGCTAATATAGATGTGAATGTTTCTATCGGAACGATATTCAGTGTGTTTCGTCGTGTGAGTGAACTGGGCAAACCTGCTCAAAAAGAAGATTTCTTACAGCAAGGCCTCAAGCAAGTAGCAGCTGGATATGTTATTTATGGTTCTTCCACCATGTTGGTTTACGCTACTAGAAGAGGCTGTAACGGATTTACACTCGATCAATCTATTGGAGAGTTTACATTAAGTCACCCTGATATTAAATGTCCTGAAACCGGAAGAATCTATTCTGCGAATTATGGTAATTATTTCCAGTATGCTGAAAAAGTACAGAAATACCTAACCAAATGTCAGCAGAAAACTAAAGCGGAAGGCGGTCCTTACACACAAAGATATATTGGAAGTATGGTGGCAGATGTGCATCGTAATCTTATCAAAGGCGGCATCTTCATGTATCCGTCTACAATTGATAAACCAAAAGGCAAACTCAGATTATTATACGAATGCAATCCATTTGCTTTCATCGTTGAAATTGCCGGAGGTAAAGCCACAAATGGAACTCAAAGAATTCTTGAAATTCAGCCTACAGAAATTCATCAGCGTACTTCTTTTTTTATTGGAAGTAAATTGATGATGGAAGAATATGAAAACACTATTTAAGCAACTACAATGAACAAAAAGATAATAACTGTCAGCAATCTCGTAAAGAATTATGGCGATTTCAAAGCGGTGAAATCGATTTCATTTGACGTGTATGAAGGAGAAATTTTTGGTTTGCTCGGTCCCAATGGTGCTGGTAAATCAACAACACTTGAAATCATTGAAACCTTGCGTTCCAAAACCTCAGGACAAATCATTGTTGATGGCATCGACCTAGATAAAGATCCTTCTGCTATTAAAAAAATGATTGGTGTACAATTGCAAACTTCAGGTTTCTATCCAGGTTTGAATTTGGTTGAATTGATAAAATTATTCGGTGGATTGTACAACAGAGAAGTGGATCCCATGGCGTTACTTAAAAAAGTAAATTTGGTTGATAAAGCCAAAAATAAAAGTAAAGAATTGAGTGGCGGACAAAAACAGCGTTTTTCAATCGCAACAACGCTCATCAACAATCCGAAAATTATTTTCCTGGATGAACCAACCACAGGCTTGGATCCTCAAGCCAGAAGAAATCTTTGGGACTTAATAAAAGAAATTAGAGATAATGGCACAACGGTTATCATCACCACTCATTACATGGATGAAGCCGAACAACTTTGTGATAGAATTGCCATCATGGATGAAGGTCGCATTATCAAACTTGATTCTCCAGATAAAATGATTGACGAGCTCGTTGAAAGCGGTTTCGAAAGGCCCAAACAAGTAAAAGCTGCCAACCTCGAAGATGTTTTCATACATTTAACCGGCAAAGAGATGAGAGATGAATAAAGTTCTGTTTATTTGCATAAAATTTTAAAACAAAAAACAATATAATGAAGAAGTTATTTTTATGTTTTCTGGCAACTGGTTTATTAGTGAATGTGTCATTTGCTCAAGGAAAAAAATCTCAGGATAAAAAAGCAATCGAGCCTGCGAAATTTGAATTGAAAACTGGTGTCGATAGTTTCAGTTATGCAGCAGGTGTAAGCATCGGACAAAATATGAAAGACCAAGGCATTGCAGATTTAAATCTTGAGGCTATGTTTAAAGCTTTTGAAGATGTATTTAAAGGAAACCCAACTATATTAAATAAAGAACAAGCGAATATGACTTTACAAGAAAAATTACAAGAGTTTGCTAAAAAGAAAGGCGAAGGAGAAAAAGCAAAATGTCAAAGCTTTTTAGAAAACAACAAAAAAAGACCAGGTGTGATTTCTTTGCCAAATGGTTTGCAATATGAAATCATGACAGCAGGTGAAGCCAACGGTATGAAACCAACTCCAGCTGATACTGTTGTTGTTGATTATGTAGGAACATTAATCGACGGAACTGAATTTGATAATTCTATCAAAAGAGGTGAACCTGCTAGTTTTCCTTTGGGCGGTGTGATCAGAGGCTGGACTGAAATTTTACAATTGATGACCAAAGGCGCTCATTGGAAAGTTTACATTCCAAGCGAATTGGGTTATGGTGAAAGAGGTGCAGGTGGTGCTATTCCTCCAAACGCTGCATTAATTTTTGAAATCACTTTAAGAGAAATTAAACCTGCTGTTACAAAATAATGGATCCAATTATTTATCCCATCGGGAAGTTTATCGAGCAACCTTACTCCGAACAAGAATTACGAGACAGGTTGCTCGATATTCGTTTTATGACTCAATCTCTTGAGCATACCGTTTCCAATCTCGACGAATTTCAACTCGATACTCCTTACAGAGATGGTGGTTGGACTGTAAAACAAGTGGTGCATCATTTGGCAGATAGTCACATGAATGCTTTCATTCGTTGTAAACTGGCTTTGACGGAAGATAATCCCACTATCAGACCTTACGACCAAAACACTTGGGTAAATACACCCGATGCGGCGAATGTTCCTATCAATGTGTCGATTACTTTATTGCATGCTTTACATTTGAGATGGCATGAATTATTCATTAATCTTACAGAAAAAGATTTTGAAAGAACGATGATGCACCCTGAATATAAAAGACAAATGTCGCTTTGGTTTATCCTCGGTTTATATGCCTGGCATGGGAAACATCATATCGCTCAAGTGCAGGCATTAAAGGACCGCATGAATTGGTAACATTATTCTTATGGATGTAAAAATCATTTCATCGGCGTACCTCAACAAGCACCAGTATTTTACTGCAAGAAAAGATGCGTATCAATTGGCTTCAGGTAAAATTGTAGATCCTTATTTTGTAGTGGAATTGCCTGAGAGTGCAACAGCAATGGCTGTTACAGCAGACAATCAAATTTTATTGGTGAAACAATATCGCCATCCTGTTCAGCAATATTCAATAGAATTACCCGGAGGTTTCATTGATGCCAATGAAATTCCAGAGCAAGCCATTAAACGTGAATTGCTTGAAGAAACGGGATATGAATTTGAAGAAGTATTTTATCTTGGAACTACAGCAGCCAATCCTGGTGTGCTGAATAATTTCACCAAACTATTTTTAGCA
>CALCNY010000023.1 GCA_937897585.1 uncultured Chitinophagaceae bacterium
CGAAGCAGACGTACTGATATGCTGAAATTTATCAGTTATGATGTCTTTAAAAGTTTTTGATTTGAAAAGTTGATTATCAGAAATCGGAGTTTCAGATTCAATCAAAATAAATTCCTGCAGCTGCTGCCAGATGTCTTTTCCCGTTCTTGATCGTGTGTAAAATTTATCATTCATTTCAGCAATCAAATAATAAAACCACCTTTCTTTTATTTTTAGTTTCTTTCCTTTCACAGGAAAATCTTCCCATGTTTTGCTTTTAAATGCAGCACATTGAGCTGATAATAAACATTGATTACATAACGGTGATCGTGGTTTACAAATGGTGGCACCCAAATCCATAATGGCCTGATTGTATATTCCAGGATTCTCTTTTTTCAAAAGCGATTGTGCCAGTTCATTGAATATTTTTTTTCCAGCTCCTGAGTCGATTGGCGTGTCAATGGCAAAAAAACGAGAAAGAACTCTCATTACATTTCCATCTACAACAGCAAATGGCAACTGAAATGCAAATGAAGCAATGGCAGCAGCAGTGTAGGGACCAATCCCTTTTAGGCTTAGGATATCCTCATGTGTATCGGGGAAAATGCCTTTTCTTTTGGTTGCGATAAATTGAGCTGTTGATATAAGGTTTCTACATCTAGAATAATATCCCAACCCTTCCCACAACTTAAAAACTTCTTCTTCTTTTGCGACGGCTAATTTCAGCACATTGGGAAATTTCTTGATAAATCTATTGTAATATTCCAGCCCTTGTTCAACGCGGGTTTGTTGTAAAATGATTTCGCTGATCCAGATTTTATAAGGATCTTTTTCATATTTCCAAGGCATGGCTCTATTATTGAATTTTTCATGCCATTCGAGTAATTTTCGGGTAAAAAAATGTTGCTTTTTAGAAATTTCGTCCTTCATGAACCCAATGTTTAAACAAACCTATTGATTATCACGTTCTTATTTTTGTTTTTTCAATTTTTTTTTATAATTTACTTTCCAAATTATTATTATATGAGAAAAGCAGACTTAATAAACAAGATTTCGGAAAAAACCGGAATACCAAAAGTAGATGTTTTGGTAACACTTGAAACAATGTTTAGAGAGGTAAAAGCATCTCTCGCTAACGGCGAAAACCTCTACATTCGTGGGTTTGGCAGTTTCATTATCAAAAAAAGAGCAGCTAAAATCGGACGCAACATCAAGAAAAATGTATCTGTTGCCATTCCTGAACATTTTATTCCAGCATTTAAACCCGCTAAAGAGTTTGTTCATGAAATTAAATCATCTACAAACATAAAAGAAGCCCCAGAAGTTAAGGAAGATAACGAGGATTAATGTAAATTTGCCACCCTGCTTTAAAAAAAGGCAGAAAAAAATTAATTGAAAAAGCAAATTATTTTAGTCGCCGCCGGAATCCTTCTGGTCGTTACATTATTTTTTTTGGGAAAAACAGTTTCCGACAGCAAGCCTGTTGCAACCATGCCAACCCAAAAAACACAAAACTTTGATATAGAGAAGTTTATATCAAATAAAAGAAGCACTCTCACTCTCTCTCAACTCAAATTTCTTTCTCATTTAGAGGATTCGTCCGCGTCATCATCCAATAAAATAAATACATACAACAACTTAGCTGCCTTTTGGAAAGACAGCATTCATCTGTTTGAACCTTTCGCTTATTATACAGAAGCTGCATCAAAGTTGGATAATTCAGAAAAAAGCCTCACCTTCGCAGCCCAAATATTTTTAGAGGGTCTAAGAGGTGAAGATGATTTGGCAAAAGTTGAGTGGGAATCTGGAGAAGCAATTTCGCTTTATGAAAAAGCTTTAGCATTGAATCCTGAGAACGACGATCTAAAAATAGAATTGGCCAGTTGTTATGTTTACGGGAAGGGAAGATCTGGAGATCCGCAAGAAACCATGAAAGGTATCCAACAGTTGCTTTCGGTTGTAAGAAAAGATTCTACAAACATGAAAGCACAAATGGTCCTTGGAGTCGGCGGTTATGTTTCGGGGCAATATGATAAAGCAATTGCCAGATTGAATAAGGTGGTGACTGCTCAACCGGATAATTTCGAAGCAACTGCTTTCCTTGCAGACACATACGCTGCTCAGGGAAATAAAGAAGAAGCGATTAAATGGTACAATGTTAGTAAGAGATTGTCGAACAATCCAGATTACAACAATGAAGTGGATAAAAGAATAAAAACACTTCAAAAAAATTAATACGAATTCATTAATAATATTTTTCAATCAAAAAAAGACTAGGTTATGCCTTGTGGTAAAAAAAGAAAACGTCATAAAATCGCTACACATAAGCGTAAAAAACGTTTAAGAAAGAATCGTCATAAGAAGAAATAATTATTCATCATTCATTTGATGAAGTAATGTTCCACACGCATTTATTATTTTTTAATTGATGCGTGTGGTAACATTTCTTATTTGGCGTATGTGTGCTTCTTCTTTGCTGCTCACAAATCTTGTTTGTTTAATTAATAATTATTCAGACATTGTCCCGCCGTGATGCATACAGGTCTATAAAACAAATCAGTTGACCAAGGAGTTAATAATAAACGCAGTTCCACATGGAGTGGAGATTGCATTGCTAGAAGATAAGAAACTAGTAGAACTACACAGTGAAAAAACTGATGCTAGTTTTGCTGTGGGAGACCTATACCTCGGAAAGGTAAAGAAACTGATTCCTGGTCTCAATGCTGCTTTCATAGATGTAGGATTTGAAAAAGACGCCTTCTTGCATTACACTGATTTAAGTCCTTATATCAAATCTATCCTAAAATTTACGAGTCAAAATATTCAGCAGAAAAAAGGCGAGATAGCCGATTTTTCCAAATTCAAAGTTGAACCGGAGATTTTAAAAACCGGCAAAATCAATGAAGTACTTACTGGGAAGCCTAACATTCTCGTTCAGATTCTCAAAGAACCTATTGCTGCAAAAGGCCCAAGACTTACTTGCGAACTTTCTTTACCAGGAAGATATGTAGTTGTGACACCATTCAACGATATCGTTGCAGTGTCAAGAAAAATCATGTCTTCTGATGAAAGGAAAAGATTACAAAAAATAATTGAAGCCGTTAAGCCAAAAAATTTAGGTGTTATTGTAAGAACAGCAGCTCAAGGTAAAAATACAGCAGAACTTCATGAAGATTTATTAAGTCTGGAAGCTACCTGGAAAACGATTCAGGCAAATCTTTCTGCAGCGGTTCCTCCTACCAGAATTTTAAGTGAGCAAGGAAAGACAAACAGCATTCTCCGTGATTTGTTGAATGCCGATTTCAATAAGATTGTAGTTAACGATAAAAATATTTACGCTGATACAAGAAGTTACATTCAACGTATTGCAGCAGATAAACTGGATATTGTAACACATCATGCTAATGGCAATTCCATTTTTGATACATATGGTATCACCAAACAAATAAAAGCTTCTTTCGGTAAAACCGTAAATCTTCCCAGTGGTGCTTATCTAATTATTGAACATACAGAAGCGCTTCATGTAATTGACGTTAATAGTGGTTATAAAAGTGTAAGCAACAATCAGGAACAAAATGCTTTAGAAACCAATCTTGAAGCTGCTGAAGAAATTGCACGACAACTTAGATTAAGAGATTTGGGTGGTATTATCGTTGTCGATTTCATTGATATGAAGTTGATAGAAAACAAGAAAAAACTGGCCGATGCCATGGAAGCTTTGATGAAAAACGATCGAGCTAAACATGCCGTTTTGCCAATTTCTAAATTCGGAATCATGCAGATTACCCGTCAGCGCATGAAGCCCGAAATGAATATCAATACCAGCGAAGTTTGCCCAAGTTGCAACGGTTCAGGAACAATATCTTCTACACTTATCCTTGAAGATGAAATCTCTAAAAATCTGAACTATCTGATCATGCAACGTCATAAAGGACTTAGTATAGAAGTTCACCCGATTATTTATTCTTATCTCACCTGCGGTTTCATTTCACGAAGATTGAAATGGAGCTGGAAATACAAGCAAAATATCAAAATCAAATCTAACAACAGTTATCATTTAACTGAATTTAAATTCTTTGATAATAACGAAGAAGAAATTAAGTTGTAGGATTTTGCTGGATATTTTGCTACTGGATACTGGGTATTGAAATGTAAACTAGTTTAATCTGTTTCTCAATAATTCCTACTTAAAGGGCTGTTGCCTATTGAATCAAAATTTAGTGACTATTTAAGAAGACTTCTATAGAATACTACGCTGTTTTAAAAGATATGGATATACTTTTTAAAACATCGTGTATTTTTTATTCTCTTAAACTCAGATAATAGAAACTAATTTGTTCTATCAATTACCAATTAATGTTGGTGATTATGTTGCATACCAGCCAATTCATCAGCAGTGACTTTTTTGTCTTTTGTTTTAACCTGGCTTTCCAAAAAGTCGAATAGTCTTTCTGTAATCAATCTGCGATAAGTACCATCAACTTGTTTCTCGTCTTTCATCATTCTGTCGATATAGCTATCCAACCAACTCATATCTTCGCCCATATTCATCTGACCGAAATAACGCATTACTTCTTCTTTCATATGGCTTCTCAAATCCTCTTCAGTAACTTCAAGTTTGTTATCAATGATGATTTTATCGCTGATTAAAGTCCATTTTAATTGATTGCTAAACGTTGGATATTCTTTTTCAGCTTCTTCTGCAGTTTTAGGTTTGTCGCCACCCGTTTGTAACCATCTTTTCAAAAATGCTTCTGGAAATTCCATAGACACTTTATCAAGTAATAAATGATATAGTTGATCGTGAAGTTGATTACGACTTTGTGAAGTCCAATATTTCTCAATATCATCTTTTAATATTGCTCTGAATTCATCTTCTTTAGAAATACCTTTACCAGGGTATACTTCATTGAAAAAATCTTCGTTCAAATCTCTTTTTTCAACCAATCCTAATTTTACAATATCCAGTTTGAAATATTTTGATGCAGCATCTTTATCATTCTTATCAAATCCAAGATCATGCAACATCATTTCTAATTTGTCGCCTTCGAAAGTTTTGCCTAATTGAAAAACAATACAATCAGCCATTTTCTTTCCCATCAATTCTTTTTGCATTTTAGGCGTAAAGTATTTCAACAATACTGAATTTTCTTTACTCACGCCGCCTTCTATAGCGTTGCCATCTTTATCCGTTTCTGTAAATAAAACATTCAATACGTTTTCTTCATTGTCAATCACCTCAGGCTCCGTCATTTTACCACCTTTGATTTGCATTCTGTTGATTTCTTCATTAATCATGTCTTCGCTCACTTCAACTTTATGAGCGGTTAATGTTTCTTTTGAAAAATCAGGAAGTTGAAATGCAGGTTTCAATCCAATTTCAAAGCCGAAATCAAAGTCGGCAGGATTATTAATATCAACTTTGCTTAAATCTTTTTCCAACGGAAGAGGTTGTGCGAAAATATCTGGCTTCTCTTCGTTAAGATAAGCGTATAATTGTTGTTCTACAGTTCTTAAAACTTCATCTTGAAAAATTGCATTTCCGTGCATTTTTTTAATCATGCCTGCAGGCACCATTCCTTTTCTGAAACCTGGGATACTAGCGGTTTTACTGTATTCTTTTAACTTCTTTTCAAAAGTTGGGAAGTAATCTTCTTTTTTTACAGTTACTGTTATTTTGTCTGTCAATAACCCAATGTTTTCTCTAACTACTGTTGGCATATAAAATGATTGAAACGTTTTAAAATTAAATAAGTTGATAAGCCAAGGATTAGTTCTCTTGTTGTTTCCAACAGATAACCACTCAACTTATCAACTTAATGTGTGCGGATGATAGGGGTCGAACCTACATGCCTCGCGGCGCCAGATCCTAAGTCTGGTGCGTCTGCCAATTTCGCCACATCCGCATTTCTAACAATGCTCCGATTAAGATTGCTCCAAACGGGGGGCAAAACTAATACTTTTCTATAAAAAATAAACAGATTAAAGCAACTATATTTCAAAATGGCCATAATTTAATTGGCATTTGAAGCGTTTGAAGGCAAAGGCATCGAAAAATTAAAGTAATTTCGTCAACAATTATGAGCAGTACAGACAGCATACAAACCTATAATTTATCGGAAGAGGAAGAAAAAAAAGAAATACTCAGACACTATCGTGGTTTACTTAAAGTATTAAAGCAAAATATCAAGCCTGGTGATAAAATGCTGATTCGTAACGCTTTTGAAATGGCAGTGGAAGCTCATAAAACCATGCGCAGAAAAAGTGGCGAACCTTATATTTTACATCCCCTAGCTGTTGCTAAAATTTGTGTTGAGGAAATTGGACTTGGTGTGAGAAGTAGTATTTGCGCACTTCTTCATGATACTGTTGAAGATACCGACATCACATTAGAAGATGTACAAAGGGAATTTGGCGCCGAAATCGCTAAAATTGTAGATGGCCTTACCAAGATTTCCACGGTAATGGACACAAATACCAGCAAACAAGCCGAAAATTTCAAAAAAATCCTTCTCACCTTAACTGATGATCCTAGGGTGATTCTTATCAAGTTGGCAGACCGGCTTCACAATATGAGAACCCTCGACAGTCTGAAGCGTGAAAAACAATTAAAGATTGCGTCTGAAACAATTTATGTATATGCTCCTCTCGCTCACAGAATGGGTTTGTACAATATCAAAACAGAACTTGAAGATTTATCCATGAAATACATGGAGACCGATACTTATAAGCTGATTGCGAAAAAATTACAAGACACAAAAAGAGAACGAACCAGATACATCAATGATTTTATTAAGCCTTTGAAAGAAAAATTGCAAAATACTGGGCTTGACTTTGAAATCTATGGAAGGCCCAAAAGCATTCATTCTATCTGGACCAAGATAAAAAAGAAAGGCGTTTCATTTGAAGAAGTTTATGATTTGTTTGCTATCAGAATCATTGTGAACTCAGCTCCTGAAAAAGAAAAAGAAGATTGCTGGAAAATTTACAGCATGATTACTGACGAATACAATCCTTCTCCAGACAGGCTTCGCGATTGGTTGAGCAATCCTAAAAGTAATGGATACGAAGCCTTACACACCACCGTTATGGGGCCTCAGGGGAAATGGGTAGAGGTTCAGATTCGAACTAAAAGAATGAATGATATTGCGGAAAAAGGTTTGGCTGCACATTGGAAATACAAAGAAGAAAAAGATGATGAAAGTAATTTCGATAAATGGTTTAATCAGATTAGAGAAGTACTTTCCAATCAAGATACCAATTCATTGGATTTCTTACAGGATTTTAAAACTTCATTCCTTGCAGAAGAGATTTACGTTTATACGCCAAAAGGAGATGTAAAAATGTTACCAGTTGGTGCCACGGCTCTTGACTTTGCATTTAGTGTTCACACTGCAGTTGGGGTAAAATGTATTGGTGCAAAAGTGAATCACAAATTGGTACCCATTAGTTATAAATTAAGAAGTGGCGATCAAATTGAAATCATTACCAGTGCCAAACAAAAGCCAAACGGTGAATGGCTGAATTTCGTGGTAACCACAAAAGCCAAAGCAAAAATCAAAGATTCACTTAAAGATGAAAAGCGCCAAATTGCTGATTTGGGAAAAAGTATTCTGGAAAGAAAATTCAATGCCATCAATGCGGTGATGAACCAGGCCAACATTGAAGAGCTTGCCAATTTCTACAAGTCTCCATCAACACTTGATTTGCTTTTTGATATCGCAGTAAAAAAGAATGAGCTGAAAGAACTAAAAGAATTTACTGTTCATGGCGACAAGCTAATGCCACCCAAAATTGCAAAGCCTGTTGAAGTCATCACCGACATCAATGATTTAAAACCGCTCTCAAAAAAAGATACCGAACTAATTATTTTTGGTGAAAGCAGCGACAAAATCATGTACACACTGGCGAATTGCTGCAAGCCCATTCCGGGTGATGATGTATTTGGTTTTGTAACTACAGGAGAAGGACTAAAAATACATCGTACGAATTGTCCAAATGCAACAAGACTTCTAGCCAATCATGCGCATCGAGTGGTAAAAACCAAATGGGCAAAAAATAAAGAAATCTCTTTCCTTACCGGTTTGAAAATAATTGGACTTGATGATGTTGGTGTGATTCATAAAATCACCAACCTATTAAGCGGAGAATTAAAAGTGAACATAGCTGCAATGACCATAGAAGCAAATCTCGGCGTGTTTGAAGGCAATATTAAAATTTTTGTACAAGATAAAGAACACCTCAACAATGTCGTAAATAGGTTGCTTGAATTACCCGGAATTGAAAGAGTGGATAGGTATGATACGGAGGAGGGGTAAGGCCCCCTCAATCCCCCAAAGGGGGAAGTTTGTTTGGCGTTTGGCGTTTGGTGTTATTTGTTCAAAGGTTACATTATATTCAGAAAAAAATCTAACACTCATTGAACATCTTGAACATTTGGATCTATCCAGTATCTAGTATCCAGCTTATCCAGCTTATCCAGCCTATCAAGCTTATCCAGCCTATCCAGCCTATCCAACCTATCCAGCATTCCCTACTTCAACACTTCCCTACTAATCACCAATTTTTGTATTTCACTTGTGCCTTCACCTATCGTGCATAACTTGCTATCTCTGTAAAATTTCTCAACAGGAAAATCTTTGGTATAGCCGTAGCCGCCAAATATTTGCACGGCATCTGTACTAATTTCCACTGCAATTTCACTGGCATAATATTTTGCCATGGCAGATTCTTTGGTCATAGGCAGGCCTTTCATTTTTAAATCGCATGCCTGATGAATCAACAATTCAGCACATTGGATTTTTGTAGCCATATCTGCTAATTTGAAAGCTATTGCTTGGAAATTAGAAATAGGTTGATCAAATTGATGACGCTCTTTAGAATATTGTAAAGCCGCTTCGTAGGCACCTTTGGCGATACCCAAACTTAATGCTGCAATTGAGATACGACCGCCATCTAAAATTTTCATGGCTTGTTTGAAACCCTCTCCCACTTCACCCAAACGCTGTTCATCTGAAATAATGCAATTGTCGAAAATCATTTCAGCCGTTTCACTGGCACGCATACCCAGTTTGTTTTCTTTTTTTCCGGCAGAAAAACCAGGCGTATCACGGTCAACAATAAACGCAGTTGAATTATTTTTTGCTCGAGGTTCACCAGTTCTACAAATCACCACAGCCACATCGCCTGATTTGCCATGTGTAATCCAATTTTTGGTACCATTGATTACCCAGTTGTCGCCTTGTTTTACTGCAGTAGTTTTCATGTTACCTGCATCACTGCCTGTATTCGCTTCTGTTAGTCCCCAAGCGCCAATATGTTCCGCAGTAGCCAGCTTGGGTAAATATTTTTGTTTTTGATTTTCATTTCCGAAACTGAGAATATGGTTGGTGCATAGTGAATTGTGCGCCGCCAATGACAAACCAACTGAACCACAAACTTTTGAAATTTCCTGAATAATAACATTGTATTCAAAATAGCCAAGACCTGTTCCTCCATAATGCTCAGGAACTAAAACGCCCATCATTCCTAGGTTTCCCAATTCTTTAAAAACATGAACAGGAAATTCTTGAGATTCGTCCCATTCCATTAAATAAGGTTTGATCTGTTGTTGAGCAAAATCTTTGGCGGTCTGTGCAACCTGTTGCGTTAATTCTGTTTCTAAAAATTCCATAAAAATGAATGATTGAGGTTGCAATTTAGGGAATTTGTAATACCAACAACTGTTAGTTTTTTATCAATTTGTTATCAAATAATGCGAAAGCTGATTGAACGTTTTCTCATCGATTAGGATTATTTTTTGAATATCATCTAACGTTTTAAAACTTCCGTGTTGATTGCGATAATTGATGATTGAATTCGCTAATTTATATCCAATATAAGGATGGGATTTTAACATCAAAAAATCTGCAGTATTGACATTTATTTTCTGAATTTTATCGGAAATCTCCACCCTTTCTTTTATTTTTTGAAAAA
>CALCNY010000024.1 GCA_937897585.1 uncultured Chitinophagaceae bacterium
TTCATTCAGATAGTTCCAATCATTATCAATTCCATCTATTCGATAAGCATAACGATGTGTACGAGTCTGATAATCCAATAATGAAAAAGATATAGAGAGAAATTTATCTCCTACATTCATGATGATTTCATGATTCAGCTTTAATTCATCGGCAACATCCTCAACGGAATCTTTCGCTGATGAAAATTTCGAAATGCCTACCATCTGAAGGGGAATAAATGTTTCTTTTGTATTTGAATTCAATGTGGCAGGATCAAAAAAATCGATTCCATTCAAGCCGCCAAAATACATTTTACCTTGTTCATCTTTATAAGAGGAAATACGATTGAATTCAATGTTAGTGATTCCGTCTTTTGTTCGATATATTTTGGTGGAGAAATTTTTCTTATCAAAACTAACTAATCCGTTATAGCTGCTAATCCATAAATGATTTGAATTATCTTCTTCTATTCGATACAAGATATTATCTGGTAATCCGTTTTCTACAGTAAACTTTTTGAAATTTTCCGCTGCCATTGGATGTTGAGTGTTCCATCTCCATCTGATTAATCCATCTCCATTCATAGCCAGCCAAGCAATACCGGCTTTGTCTTCATAAAAATCATAAATACCGGTAAAGGGTAAACGCGAATCAACTTGCTGTTGTTCCTTGCCATAATAATTATAAACAACACAATGGTCATTGATGAAATAAATACCGTTTTCTGCCACGGCAATCCAGCCTTTTGTTTTTGTTTTGATGATTCGATACACATTTAAAGGCAACGGAATGTTGTTTACAGCGTAGTGTATAACATCGGTATCGCCATTAAGCATATTGTATTTTACAATATTTGATGTGCCACCAATTAAGATCAAACTATCGGAAAAATCACTAAGAGACCAGTTTTCACTGATATTGGGAAATGATACTGTTTTTTTTGTTTGTTCGGTAAGCGGATTAAAAATCGACATTGGATTGCCTGCAATATAAAGCAGGTCGTTTTTTTTCAAAATGTTTGCGCCAGCAACGTTGTTGAATCTTTTTTCAACTGCATCTTTTACCACCAATTCATTGTTAGACATGGCATATATTTTTTCACCTGTCTTATTTTGTTCAACATAAATAGACCTTACCGAATTATTGATTTCCAAATTGTTTTGTAAGTTGGAAAAGACATGCCCGAATTGATTTCGTCTGATATTTACCTGATAAATTCCTTTCTCCGTACAAAACCAGTAATTACCCAATCGGTCTTTGAAATAATTACCAATACCAAAGTCCGATGACTTGGATTGGGTACCGGAATTATAAACCTCCAGCCATTCATTGTCAGTGAATAAATAATAATTGTTGTTGGAATTCTTGAACAATTGTGTCTGTCCGTAAAATTTTACCGGACTTAAATTTGATTTTACAATTGAATTCGTGAAAGCAGACGTATGCGGATTGCCTAATGAATCTATAACAAGAAATGTCCCAGAAGTTACATCATTAAGAATAATCTGTTTGCTGTCTGTGATAGAAGAAGGTTGAAACTTAGATTTGTCAAACGTAAAAATTGTATCAGGGTATATGCAATAATCTGGATGACTACGTTCAAAATCATGAATCAGTATGCAGTCATTGGCGGCGCTCAAATTAGACGAAACGGAAATTGGGCCCATGCTGTTCTTTCCTGCCTCAAGAAAATCTTTGCGGAGTTTGAATGCCGAATTTTTTCCGTACTGCCATAATTTTGAATGCTGGTCTGTTAAAAAAAAGATACTTCCCAGTTCATCATGAATCATCCTATTTATCTGTTCGGCTTTAAACGGCATCTTGGGTAATGCCTCCATAACTTTAATAAATTGATATTGGTTTAAATCGAGGGCCTGGATATTATTAATTTTATATGCCGAACCATCGTTTTTTACAGATTGAATGAACAAATGATTATTTGCATCTATAGAAATCCCTGTGATCGTATTAGAAAACAGCGGTGAATTTTGAGTGTTATAAGTTTTAAAATTATTACCATCATATCTGCAAAGTCCGTTAGCTGTAGCAAACCACATAAAACCATCTTTATCCTGTAAGGCATCATAAACCAATCGCGATGGTAGTCCATCTTCCATGGTTATCATCCGCTTGGTGATGATGTAATTCTGGTTGGAGGTAAACGCTTGACCATAAATAAAAAAGCTATTTGCAATGAATGCAAATAACAGTATTAGTTTGTTGATATGTCTTTTTGTAATTGCCAATGAATGACAAAGAAAGGATTTATAATTTGATAATGAGTTGATTTGATAATGTGATAATGTGATAGCTTCGTCGGTATTACATCACCAAATTACCAAATTTTCAAATCACCTCCCCCTTCGGGGGATTGAGGGGGCTCTACCCATTCATCGAAGTCAAAAACTCCGCATTATCTTTCGTTCCCTTCATATTTTTCAGCAACGTATTAATCGCTTCTTCAGGATTCATATCCGCCATATGCTTACGCAAAACCCACATACGTTGGAAGGTATCTTTATCCAACAACAAATCATCTCTTCTTGTTGATGAAGACACAATATCTATAGCAGGGAAAATTCTTCTGTTTGATAATTTTCTTTCGAGTTGCAATTCCATGTTACCGGTTCCTTTGAATTCCTCAAAAATCACTTCATCCATTTTACTTCCGGTATCCACAAGTGCAGTTGCAATGATGGTTAATGATCCGCCGTTTTCAATTTTACGGGCAGCACCAAAAAATTGCTTTGGCTTCTGCATTGCATTCGCTTCCACACCGCCCGATAACACCTTACCACTTGAAGGCGCAACGGTATTGTGTGCACGAGCCAAACGTGTAATAGAATCCAACAAAATCACCACGTCATGACCACACTCAACCAAACGTTTTGCTTTTTGTAATGCTATCGTTGAAACCTTCACATGCTTTTCTGCTGGCTCATCAAATGTAGACGCAATCACTTCAGCTTTTACACTTCTTTCCATATCGGTAACCTCTTCAGGTCTTTCATCTACCAACACAATCATCAAATAACATTCAGGATGATTTTCTGCAATAGCATTCGCCAGTTCTTTCAGCAACATGGTTTTACCGGTCTTCGGTTGCGCTACAATCAATCCACGCTGTCCTTTACCAATCGGTGTAAACAAGTCCATGATTCTGGTACTGTAATGATCAGACTTTGTGGTAAGATTCAATCTTTCAAAAGGAAATAACGGTGTCAGATAATCGAAGGGCACACGGTCTCTTACTTCTTCTGGACTCTTACCATTAATCGTTTCTACTTTCAATAAAGCAAAATATTTTTCGCCTTCTTTTGGAGGACGAACCGAACCATAAACAGTATCACCTGTTTTTAATCCGAATAATTTTATTTGTGAAGGCGATACATAAATATCATCGGGGCTCGACAAATAATTGTAATCGCTGCTTCTTAAAAATCCATATCCATCGGGCATCATTTCCAAAACACCTTCACCCAATACAACGCCATCAAATTCAATATTAAAAACTGGGTGTTGAGAACGTTGTTGATGATAAGATTTTACTTCTCTATTTTGCGGACCGGAAGGTTCCATATCAATTTCCGGTTGCTGTATATCTTCCTGTTGCAACATTTGTGCAATGGCCGCAGGAATGGTTGTTTGTTCGCTTGTTATAGGTTGCAATTCTTCCTCTTCATCGAAACTGTTTTCCTGAACTTCGGGCTTAGTTTTTTTAACCGGCGTCTTCTTCTCAGGTTCTGCTTTTTTAGGTTTTGCAGCCGGAGCTTCTTTTGCAACTTCTTCTACTGTGGAAGGTGTTTCTTCAGGTTTAGCGCCTTTTATAATTCTTTTACGTTTAGGCTTTTCTCCTTCTGAATTGTTTTTTTCTGGTGCCATATTATTTTGTTTTTCCAGGATTTGAGAAATTAATTCCTCTCTGGATGTTTTTTTTGTGTTTGGAATATTTAATTGGTCTGCGATATCGGCCAATTCTGGAATGAGCAAGTCATTCAGCTGCGATAGATTATACATAAGTTATGTGCAAAGCGATTATCAAAAATTACGCGATGAAAAATGAAAATTGTGGTTGAAAATTTGTGCTGATGAAAATGATATTTACTTTGAAGCGATCAGATTGGGATTAATCTTATCAATCATTTCCGATGCAATATTAAGTAGTTTTTTGGAAAAAAAGAATTTTTTTGGGGATTTACCGCAGAGAAGAGAGTAGATTGAGTTTACGCGGAGGAATTTTTGCCACGAAGGTACGAAGGCACAAAGAAGCACGAAGGTGTTTCACGCAAAGCTCGCTAGGGGGCAAAGACGCGATAAACCTCACCCCCAACCCCTCTCCTGAATGAGAGGGGAGCAAACTGAATTTTTGACTAAAAAATAAAAACAATTCGTGAATTCGTGGCAAATTAATCGCGCCTTTGCTCCCTAGCGAGCCTTGCGTGAAACAAAAAAGGTTCCGCAAAGAAAAAACTTCTCTCTGCGAAACCTCTTTAAACACCTTTCTCAGCGGTAATAGTATTTTACGCCAAATCAAACCTATCCAAATTCATCACCTTATCCCAAGCCGCTACAAAATCATGAATGAATTTTTCTTTAGCATCGTCAAATGCATAAACCTCTGCAAGTGCTCTCAATTCTGAATTTGAACCAAAGATCAAATCAACACGAGTGCCCGTCCATTTTAATTCACCGGTGATTCTATCGTGTCCTTCAAAAATATCTTTCGATGCAGCTGATGCTTTCCAAGTAGTCGACAAATCCAATAAGTTTACAAAGAAATCATTGGAAAGTGCTTCTGCATTTTTAGTAAATACTCCTAATTGAGATTGATTATAGTTTGTATTCAACACACGCATACCGCCAACCAAGACTGTCATTTCTGGAGCGGTCAAATTCAGCAATTGCGCTTTATCCACTAGCATTTCTTCTGCTGAAGTGGTGTAATGTTTCTTCATGTAATTTCTGAAACCATCAGCCAATGGCTCTAATACAGCAAATGATTCTACATCTGTATGTTCTTGCAAAGCATCTCCACGACCTGCAGTAAATGGAACTGAAATAGGATGTCCTGCATTTTTAGCCGCTTGTTCAATTCCTGCACAACCGCCCAATACAATCAAATCAGCCATTGAAACCGCTTTACCATCAGTTTGTGCAACGTTGAATTCGTGTTGAATTTTTTCAAATACGTCCAATACATTTCCTAATTGAGCGGGATTATTTACTTCCCAGTATTTCTGTGGTGTTAAACGAATTCTCGCTCCGTTAGTACCACCTCTTTTATCTGATCCACGGAAGGTTGAAGCAGAAGCCCATGCTGTAGAAACGAGTTGTGACACCGTTAAACCTGATGATAAAATTTTTGATTTTAAATCAGCGATATCTTTTGCATCAATTAGTTTATGCGTTACAGTTGGTATAGGATCTTGCCAGATTAAAACCTCTTTTGGAACTTCAGATCCGATATAACGTGCTAAAGGACCCATATCACGATGTGTCAATTTAAACCAAGCGCGTGCAAATGCATCTGCAAACTGATCAGGGTTTTCAAAAAATCTTCTTGAAATTTTTTCATATGCGGGATCAATTCTCAAAGCCAAATCCGTTGTGAGCATCGTTGGTGCATGAGATTTTGAAGGATCGTGTGCATCTGGAACGGTTCCTGCGCCTGCGTTTCCTTTAGGCTTCCATTGTTGTGCGCCTGCCGGACTTTTAGTCAATTCCCATTCGTAACCGAAAAGATTTTCAAAATAATTATTGCTCCATTTTGTAGGTGTTGTTGTCCATGTTCCTTCCAAACCGCTGGTGATGGTATCTCCGCCTTTACCAGTTCCGAAAGTATTTTTCCAGCCCGTGCCTTGTTCTTCGATAGTTGCACCTTCTGGTTCAGGACCAACATATTTGCTCGGGTCTGCGGCACCGTGAGTTTTACCGAAAGTATGTCCACCTGCAATCAATGCTACTGTTTCTTCATCATTCATAGCCATTCTTGCAAATGTTTCACGAATATCACGAGCAGATGCCATCGGGTCAGGGTTACCGCTAGGTCCTTCTGGATTTACATAAATCAATCCCATTTGAACAGCAGCTAATGGTTTTTCCAATTGACGGTCTCCTGAATATCTTTTGTCAGCTAGCCACTCGGCTTCAGAACCCCAGTAAATGTCTTCTTCTGGTTCCCATATGTCTTCACGTCCACCAGCAAAACCGAAAGTTTCAAAGCCCATTGATTCCATGGCTACGTTACCTGCAAGAATCATCAAATCTGCCCAAGATAATTTTTTGCCGTATTTCTTTTTTACAGACCAAAGCAACAAACGTGCTTTATCCAAATTGGTATTATCAGGCCAGCTGTTCAAAGGTGCAAAACGCTGTGTACCCGCACCTGCTCCGCCGCGGCCATCTGAAGTTCTGTATGTACCTGCACTATGCCAGGCCATTCTAATAAAGAAAGGACCATAATGCCCGAAATCGGCAGGCCACCATTCTTGTGAATTGGTCATCACTTCAATGATATCTTTTTTTACTGCCGCCAAATCAAGCGTTTTAAAAGCTTCCGCATAATTAAAACCCTTGTCCATTGGATCCGACAAAGTTGAATGCTGGCGAAGAATATTCAATTTCAATTGATTGGGCCACCAGTTTTGGTTTCTGGTCCCAGCTCCTGCGGTCTGTTTTACTGTAGCTCCGGTAAACGGGCATTTGCTTTCACTATTTTCCATGTTGTATATTTTAAATTTTCAGTGCGAAAATAGTTAAGTTTTGAGAGAGAAAAAGGAATATGATGAATATTGGTGGGGTTGTTTATTTAAATCAGTTTGATAAGCACAAAGGGTTGAACAAAATTGAAATAAGAATTAACCCTTTGTTAGTTTCTTTTGAGTGTTTTTTAGTTACATTTAGAAATAGAAGATTTGAATTTCCCATCTTATCCAATCAAGTTTTTCATCATGAAAAAATTATTTAGAAATACGGGACTTTTATTATTTCCCTTTTTATTGATGATTCTAATTAACGAATCGGTACGCATTTTCAGTAAAACGAATTCGTATCATATTCACGGAATTAAAACAATGAATTCATCTCAGCCAATCGAAAACAAATGCACCTGGGTTTGCCATAACAACACCCGATATTGCAAAACAAATCATGTGAAATTTAATCATAAATATTTTTCAAAAACAGACCCTCTTTATTTTGGAATGATTCACTTCCTTGATACCAGAGATAGTTATGTGTTAATGAATGTATTTATTCTGGTTATTTTAATTCCTTTCTTTATTTGGTATTTTTTAATGAAATCAATGAATATTCAAGATCAAATTGTTGACATCAAAAAAAACAAATCATGGAAATCGTAAGTTATATATATGTCTATTGCACAGACTTCATTATTAATTTGGCAAACATTTTCAACCTTTCGTATTACGAAGTGAATTTTATAATTTTTATTGTTCTTTATCCTTTATTGGCCATAGGTTCGTTTGGATTTTTCTTATTTCAGAAAAGAAGATTACAAGGATTAAAAAGAAAGGTATAAATAAAAGTAAAATCATCTTAATTATGTTTTATTCCAAAAAGTATGACAAGCAAAAAAATTGGAAAAATAATTATACTATCATTACACAGAGAATAAATAAATTCGTATGTTGTTATTTTTCAACAATACTATGATTGTGAATGAATCTTATTAAATTTGATACATGACAATAAAAGTTGAAATATTAAATCCTAAGGCCAAAAAACTTCTTAATGATCTGGCAGATTTAAATCTTATTTCTATTAGTGAAGAGAAAGAAGATACATTTATGGAAGTTGTAAAACGAATCAGGTCTAAATCAAAAGAAAACAAGCTTCCTTTATCTGAAATAACCAAAGAAGTAGAAAAAGTAAGATCTCGTCGATATGCACAAAAAAAAGGATAGAATTATTCTTGATACAAAACTTTAGATTAGTTTTTTGATAACTGGTTCATTTTCCCACCTTGATAAATTAATTGAATCAAATAAAGTTGAATTTTTATTTTGTGAGGAGCTATTACAAGAGTTTATAGACGTGGCAAAACGACCTAAATTTAGAAAAACAATATCACAACAAGATTTAATTGATTTGCTAAAAGTGATTTCTCAGAAAGCAATATTTTTTGAGCTACAAAGTTCTGTTTCAGTTTGTCGAGACTTGAAAGATAATTATTTGTTGGCTCTTTGTAAGGATGGAAAGGCTACTCATTTATTAACAGGCGACAAAGATTTGTTGATATTAAAAAAATTTGGCTCCACTATTATTCAAACATACTCATCTTATATTTCAGGAAGTTAATGCTGTAATTAATATTTATTTTTAAAAATACAATAGCAACAGAGTATGATTATACTTATCAAAAGGTCAGAAACACGTATCTCTAATTCCATCTTTATATGATACAACAAACAACATTTATCTTGTGAAAGTTGGGGAAGACAATGGAGTTAATTTTATTTGTTATTTTAATTTCTTTGTGAATGCCGATTCGATGAAATTGACAAATCCGGATTTAAGGAATTAATATAATTCTCTTTTATGAACACACTTCTATTATCATCTTTAATTGGAAAAGAAATCGCTGATTTGAGATTTCATTATGTTCCTGAAAACGAATATGGATTACAGTCTTTTCATTCATTTATTAAACTGACCAATGGCACCATCATTGACATTCCAAAATTCGATGACGACATCTATTTACATTTGACAAAAGAAAATTTGGATTACTTGAATTTCATGTTTGACAGTGGTGAAAAGTGTGATGAGAAGATCAAAGTTTTAATTGTCAGTCAAAAAATTACCGATTTATTCTTTTGTTATTATAACAACGAAATTGATATTGACTATTCGGCATTTTTAAAATTGAGCAACAACTTGTATTTATCTGAAAAGAATTTTGGTCCCGTTGGTCTTACAGATATTAATTTGACGATAATGAACGAAGAACAATTCAATGCTGAAATACAAAGACTTCAATCATTTGATGTTGTTGTTAAAATATTCAAATACTAATTTCAATGACACTACAATATACTTTAGACGAAAATGATTTTCTCACCCACCAGCTATTCATTGCCTCAAAATCAAAACAAATCAGCAGGAAAAGAAAAAGAAGCAGAATAATGATTCCGGTGGCTTATGGAGCATTTGCAATGTTGTTTTACACGCAAGGTAGATATGAATTGATGGCGATATTTTTTCTTATTGCTGTGTTATGGTTTTTCATTTATCCTTCATGGGAAAGAAAAAAATATGTAAAACATTATCAAAATTTCATTGCTGAAAATTATAAAATTAGAATTGGCCGAATGACATCAGTTGCGTTAAATAATGATCAGTTTATAACAAAAGATGATGGTGGTGAAAGTAAGATTCTAACGACAGAAACAGATGAAATCATTGAAATTTCAACTTTAATTTTAATCCGCTTGAAAAGCGGGCAATCTTTAATCATCCCCAAATTAAAAATTGACAATATTGAAGAAGTTCGTTCTTTTTTGAAATCATTAGCCGATTCATTAAAAATTAATTATTGCATTAAAGAAGAT
>CALCNY010000025.1 GCA_937897585.1 uncultured Chitinophagaceae bacterium
TGCTCCCCTCTCTATTGGAGAGGGGTTGGGGGTGAGGCTTTTCATGAGAAAATGACAATTTCATTTCCCATAAACCACTTTTAAATTCTACATTTTACATTTATTATTTTACATTTTATAATGACGCGGTCAGAAGACCGTCGTCGGCAGCATTCAGCCTATTCAGCTTTATCTAGCCTATCTAGCTTTATCTAGCTTTATCTAGCTTATACATCTTATTATCCAGCTCACCCTCCAATCATCTTCGCCACCCCAAACGCAGCACCCGCAGCCATTGCTCCAATCAGCATCACTCTTATCGCGCCTTTCCAAGGATTTATGCCAGTAATTTTGCTTTTGAAAAAACCAAAAATGAATAAACAAATTAATGTAGCAACTACAGAATATTCCAAAGCAACACTTGAATCATGAATAAAAAAATACGGACTCAAAGGAATGATACCACCTGCTATATAAGACAAACCAATATTAAGTGCGCTTTTGGTAGCTCTTTTTGGATCTGGCTTTTCTAAGCCTAGTTCATATTTCATCATGAAGTCCACCCACCTGTCTTTGTCTCTTGAAATTTCTTCAGTTGCTTTTTCTTGCAATTCTTCACTTAGTCCAATGTTCGCAAAAAACTCTTTTGTTTCTTCTATTTCCTTATATCTTAAATTTTCAACTTCATCATATTCTCTTTTCACTTCACTATTGTAATGGTCTTGTTCTGTTTTTCCTGCCAGATAACCACCCAATCCCATAGCGATACTTCCTGCAGCAATTTCTGCAATACCGGCAATAATGATTATACTACTATTATCTACGGCGCCACTTAGTCCTGCCGCTAATGCAAATGGAACAGTAAGTCCATCACTCATACCAATAACAATGTCTGTTAGTAAAGCAGAGCTTTTTAAATGGCTTTCAATGTGTTCGTGGTGAAGATGTGTATCCATATTTTTTATTTTAAACAGTCAAGACTTTTTTCAATGATTTTTACGCAATCCATAATTTCACTTTCGGTAATGCAAAGTGGCGGAGCGAATCTGATTTTGTCGCCATGAGTTGGTTTTGCTAGAAGACCATTGTCTTTTAAAGTTAAACATAAATCCCATGCAGCATCAGGATTTTCATGTTTGATGACAATAGCATTCAATAACCCACGGCCACGAATAGCCGAAATGAATGGTGAATTTATATCTGCTATAGCATTTCTAAAAATAGCCCCCATTGTTTCTGCGTTGTCAGCCATGTTTTCATCTTTCAAAACCTGAAGCGCCGCAATCGCAACTTTACATGCCAATGGATTTCCGCCATATGTACTTCCATGTTCTCCAGGTTTGATGGTCATCATGATATCGTTGTTAGTCAATACAGCACTAACGGGCATGGTACCGCCACTCAAAGCTTTCCCTAAAATCAAAATATCGGGCTTTACATGTTCATGGTCACAAGCCAGCATTTTTCCAGTTCTTGCCAAACCGGTTTGTATTTCATCAGCAATCATTAGAACATTATATTGAGAACATAATTTTCTGATGCCACTGATATAACCATCATCCGGAACCACCACACCCGCTTCACCTTGAATCGGTTCGAACATAAATGCAGCTACATTTTTATCTTGTAATGCGATTTCTAAAGCAGCTAAATCATTGTAGGCAACTATTTCAAATCCAGGCATGTAAGGTCCGAAATCTTTATAACTACTTGGGTCGGTAGAAGAGGAGATGGCCGCCATTGTTCTACCCCAGAAATTACCTTCGGCAAAAATAATTTTCGCTTTGTTGGATTCAATGCCTTTCACTGTATATCCCCATCTTCTTGCTAATTTTATTGCAGTCTCGCCACCTTCAACACCTGTATTCATGGGCAATACTTTATCATAACCAAAATATTCGGTGATGTATTTTTCGTATTCTCCCAATAAGTTGTTGTGAAATGCTCTTGAAGTCAGTGTTAATATTTCAGCCTGTTCTTTTAAAGTTGCTACAATTTTAGGATGACAATGACCTTGGTTTACGGCAGAATAACCGCTCAAGAAATCGTAATATTTTTTATCATCTACATCCCATAAAAAAACACCTGATCCTTTTTTTAAAACCACAGGTAAAGGATGATAATTATGAGCTCCGTATTTGTCTTCTAGATCAAGATAATATTGGGTGTTGGCAGATGCCATAGTTAAAGTATGCATAGTTG
>CALCNY010000026.1 GCA_937897585.1 uncultured Chitinophagaceae bacterium
ACCCTCTTTTTTAGAAAACTGCTGTATTAGCTTGCCTGATTTGTCTATAATATATATACCATTATTGTTTGTGGCTATTGCAATCCAATTATTGTTAATAGGTTGAGCCGCATAAATTCTTGATTTTTGAATTTGCTCTAGAACAGGGGAGGCGACTTTTTCCAGATGTTCGTTCGTAATTGTAAATAAGCCATTTTTCAAAGTTGTTAAAAAGGTCTCATTGCCCATTGAGAAAATAGAAGTTAAGGGGTCAGTTTGAGACAGAGGGATATCTAGTTTAACGGGAGTCCAAGTATTATTTTCGTATTTCAATAGTCCAGATTGATAATCTCCAGCAAAAATCATATTGTTGCATTTGCCCATTAACGACCATTCGGAAGGAGCTTTATAAACAGAGGCTTCGGTTAGGTTTGAAATTTTAAAGATTTTATTGGCCGCCCTGAAAAAAATATTCTCTTTTAAAGAAGTGATATCCCAAATGTCTCCAAATGTCCTGTCTTTAGATGGGATAGCGGCAGTAAGAGAATTGTAAATAAGTTTTCCGTTGTTCTCGGGTTTGAAGTAACCTACCTCATCTTGACCGCCTACGTATATATTATCGTCATCACCAATGTAAAGTGATCTCACAATTGTTTTATTGGGAAGGGGATAAAGGTTCCAGTATTTTCCATCGTAAGAAAGTAAACCTTCATTGTTGGCAAAGTAGATGATACCATTTTTATCTTGCTTGATATCCCAGTTTTGGATACCGGCATTATACGCTCCTTTGTAAAAATTTGATATATAGGGGAGCCCGATTGTGTTCTGTCCGAACGACCAAAAAGGTATGAGAATGAGTAATAAAATTCTGTTTATCATTTTGGTTTAATTTCTTATGAGAAACTCTACATTTTAAAATGATGTAGTAATGATGTGGTCAAAAATAACGTAAAATTTCAAATAATTTAACAATGATGTAGTAATGATGTGATATTATTTATTGAAAATGATGTGGTGGAACTTACATTTGTTTCCTTATTTTACGATAAGTCCGCGCTCTATACAAACTACATCCTGGCCTTAGAAGATTGAAAACTTGCCAAATTTTATTTATTCATTAAAAAACAAACAAATGAAAAAACATTTTTTCCTTTTGATCATTTCGGCTATGATGATCTTGAAGGGGTTTGCCCAGCCATCGGCAGCGGCGCCAACTCCTCCAACAAGGATTGCGGGTAATGTGGTATCTCTTTTCAGTGATGCCTATACCAACATTTCTGGTGCGGATTTTTTCCCCAATTGGGGACAGGGTACAGTAGTATCTGACGTAACTGTTGCTGGAAATGCAACGAAATTGTATGCAGGTTTAGATTACCAAGGCTTACAGTTGTCATCTTCTTTAGATGTAAGTACAATGCAAAATTTGCATATGGACATCTGGACAACTGATGTAACAGCTTTAAATGTGTTTTTAATCAACACAAGCCCTGCTACAGTTCAACAGAGCTATACAGTTTCACCAACTTCAGGTGGATGGTATAGTGTTGATATCGCTTTATCGAACTATGGCACCATTGCGCTGAATAACATCGGCCAAATGATGTTTACAGGATCGGGTAGTTTCTACATGGATAACCTGTACTTCTGGAAAGCAGCAAATTCTCCAACATTATCAAATTTTACAGTTCCTGCTAAAGTACTTGGAAATGCTGCATTTACATTAACAGCTCCAACAAGTAACAGTACTGGCGCATTTACTTACACAAGTAGCAATACAAGTGTAGCAACCATCAGCGGAAGTACTGTAACACTTACTGGCGTAGGATCTTCAATTATTACAGCTACTCAAGCGGCTGCAGGTGCTTATGGTTCGGGTTCAATTACCTCTACTTTAGTAGTTACTTCGCCTCCTCCTGCTACTGCGGCTCCAACGCCTCCAGTAAGAAGTGCAGGTAATGTGATTTCTTTATATAGCAATGCTTATACAAATGTTACAGTGGATACATGGTCAGCAGTTTGGGATCAAGCTGATGTGGCTGATGTAACTGTTGCTACTAATGCTACTAAATTATATACCAACTTAAATTATGCAGGTGTTGAATTTACTTCTGCTACTTTGGATGTTAATAATATGGAGAAATTTCATATTGATATCTGGACTCCAGATGCAACTGTATTTAAAGTTAAATTGGTTGATTTTGGTGCAAATGGAATTTATGATGGAGGTGATGATGTAGCTTATGAAATTGGTTACACTCCTGCATTAAGTCAGTGGGTTAGTTATGATATCGCTATGTCTGACTTTGCTGGTTTAGTTACCAAAGGTCATTTAGCTCAAATCATATTGAGTGCTTCAAACTCTACAGTATATGTAGATAACGTTTATTTCTGGAGATCAGCTCCAGCTCCAACTTTTGGTGCATTTACAGTTCCAACCAAAGCTCTTGGTGCAGCTGCGTTTGCATTGACAGCTCCTACAAGTAACAGTACAGGTGCTTTCACTTACACAAGTAGCAACACCAATGTGGCAACTATTAGTGGTTCAACTGTAACTATAAGAGGTGCAGGTACTTCTGTAATTACAGCAACACAAGCTGCTGCAGGTTCTTTTGGTTCTGGAAATACTACGGCTAATTTTGTAGTAACAGGACCTGCTGCTCCATTAACAGCAGCTCCAAATCCTCCTACAAGAGTATCTACTGATGTGATTTCTTTGTTTAGTGGTGCATATACAAATTTAACAGGAACAGATTGGTTCCCTTGGTGGGGTCAAAACGCTGTATGCGAAGACACTACTATTGCAGGGAATCTTACTCACAAATATCCTAACTTAAACTATCATGGTGTACAGTTTGCTGATGTGATTGATGCTTCAGGTATGACTAAATTACACGTTGATATCTGGACTCCAAATTGTACTGCTTTTGATTTGTATTTGATCAACAACACTACAACTGGTTTAGAGAAAAAAGTAACCTTGACACCGCCTTTCGCTGGATGGCAGAGTTATGATATTGCATTAACAGACTACTCAAGTCAAGGAATTGATTTACAAAATATCGGTCAATTCAAATTAGTAAGTACACCATTTGGTGGAACTACTGTTTACTTAGATAACATTTATTTCTGGAAGCCAAATAATGTTCCAACAATTACCAATTTCTCAATTTCAGGTAAATACACAGGTGATCCTGCATTTACTTTACCAACACCAACAAGTAACAGTACTGGTGCTTTCACTTACACTAGTAGCAATACTGCTGTTGCAACTATTTCTGGAAATGTTGTTACAATCGTTGGAGCGGGTAGCTCAACAATTACTGCAAATCAAGCAGCTGCTGGTCCTTGGTTGGCTGGTTCAACTACAGCAGTATTGAATGTTGATTTCGCTCCTCCTGCAACTGCAGCTCCTCAGCCTCCAGTAAGAAATACTGCTGATGTAATTTCATTATTTAGCAATTCTTACACAAATGTTCCAGTTGACACTTGGTCAGCAGTTTGGGACCAAGCAAACGTTGCTGATGTTCAAATTGGTGGAAATGATACTAAGAAATATACAAATCTTGTTTTCTCTGGTATTGAATTTACAAGTAGTCCGGTTGATGCTTCTGCAATGACTACTTTCCATTTAGATGCATGGACTCCAAATGCAACTACCTTCCATATTAAATTGGTTGATTTCGGTGCAAATGGTTCATATGGTGGTGGTGATGATACTGAATATGAGTTGACTTACACACCAACATTAAGTGGATGGAATACTTATGATATTCCAATGTCAGATTTTACTGGTTTAACAGCTAGAGCTCATTTGGCTCAAATGATTTTAGTAGCTTCTAACAGTACAGTATATGTTGATAATGTTTATTTCTATAAAGGAACTTCATTGTCTCCAACAATTTCTGTTGCTCAACCTTCATGTTCAGTTGCTACAGGTACAATTACCGTAACTTCTGCAACTACAGGGTTGACTTTCAATATTAATGGTGGAGCTTATCAATCTAGTGGTGTATTTAGTGGACTAGCTGTTGGAAACTACAGCATCACTTCTAAAACTGCAGGAGGAGTTGTTTCTTCTCCAGCTACTGCTACTATTTTAAGTACTACACCATCTGCTCCAGCAGGAATTACTGGTACAAAAAATGTAAGCAAATGTGATTCTTTACAAACTTACAGTGTGGTATCTCCTGTTTATGGTTATACTTATACTTGGGCTGTAACTGGTACAGGAAACTCTATCAAATCTGGTCAGGGTTCACCTAGTGCTGTTATTGCAATTAATGTAGCAGGATCAGTTACTGTTAAGGCTACTAAGTGTGTTGTTGCTGGTCCAACAGCAACATTGGCTGTTACGAAAGCAACTCCAACTACACCAACTGTTACTTACACAAGTACTAACGTTTGTTCATACACGAATAGTGCATTTGCAACTACTGGTGTAAAAGATACATTCAGAATTAAACAAGTGGCTTTCGCTACTGGTTATTATTTCACAGCTCCAGGAGGTGCAACTGTTCAGAAATTAAATGATACTACTTACACAGTATTGTTTGCTGATACAACTACTTTGAGTGCTACAGATCCAAGAACTGTAAATGTTTACAGCTTATCAGCTTGTGATACAAGTTTGGCTAAGGTAATTACATTAACAAGAACTGTAGCTGTAACTCCAGGTACAATTTACAATTCATTTACTGCTGGTTTAACAACAGGTCCTGCTGCTGTAACTGCTGTATGTTCAATCGTTGGTGGTGCAGGTACTACATACAAAATAAGAAAAGTAGCATCAGCTATTACTTATTTATGGTCTGTAAAATCAGGAGCTAACATGATTGTTACTCATGAGAATACTGCTGGTGGTATTAATGATACTGCTATCACAGTACAATACTTAGCAGGTTTCGTATCTGATAGTATTTTTGTAAGATCAGTAAATGGTTGTGGTGCAAGTGCAGCAAAAGGAATTGCTGTTACTGCAACAAATCCTGCTGCTCCTGCAACACTTACTATTACTTCTTTGGGTACTATCAATTGTGGTCAACCAAGATATAGATTCACTGGACCGGCTGTATTGCCTGCAGCTACTGCTACAGCAGGTGCGGCAACTGGTTGGCAGTGGTCATTTGGTGGTACTTTGGGAGCAACATTCGTAGTTGACTCTGGAAGTCTTTCTACAAGTACAGTAACAGGTTACTTTAATAGTACTGCGGTTCATGGATTGGGTGATTCGGTAAGATTGAGATACTTGTCTACATGTGGATTCAGTACTTATAAAGTAGCGGCGTTAACAAATGTAGCATCTTCAAGTGCTGTTCCTGCTGCTCCAGCTTCTATCACAGCAGCATTGGTTTCTGATGTTTGCGGTGCTAGAGTATATCGTTACACTGCTCCAGCATTACCAGCAGGTTCTGCTACTGCAGCAGCAGCTACAGGTTACACATGGTCATTGCCAACAGGATCTGCGGTTGCATTATCTGCAACATTGGATTCAGGTGTGTTGAGTGGTGCCGGTGCAAGATATATCAGATTGAAATTTACAAATAACGGAGTTGCTGTTACAGGCGATAGCGTAAGAGTTCGTTATACTTCAGCTTGCGGTGTTGGTGCCAACAAAGCATTGAAATTAACCAACGTGGCTAAAGTTTGCTTAGTAGGTGCTCCTGTTTATGCAAAAGGTACTAACGGTGCTGATGTTATCAATGCTGAGATTTATCCAAATCCAAACAACGGTAACTTTACTTTGAATGTACAAACTGGTATCATGACTGCTGCTATTGCAAAAGTTCAGATTATTGATATGTACGGAAGAGTAGTAAATCAGTTTACTGCACAAAACAACAATGGTTCAATCTACATGAACATTTCGGACAACAAACTGGTTAACGGTTTGTATTCTGTGAAGTATTCAGTAGGAACTATTTCTAATTCTTTAAAATTGATGATTAAGAAATAAATTGTCTTTTAAAATGAGCAAAAGGGCTGCCGGTTAATCTGGCAGCCCTTTTTGCTTAAAATAGAGAAGGTTGCTTTTTTAATAATTTATTTTTATGAGAACAAAAACTACCAATGGATTATTTTATATAATCCTATTCTTAACAATCTGCTTTTTGCTTCTCTTTGCAAGTAACAGCAACGCACAAACGCTGGTATGGCAGGAAGAATTTAATTCTACTTCACTAAATTCAAATTACTGGACGTATGATTTTGGAGATGGCTGCGACAGAAATTTATGTGGCTGGGGAAATTCAGAATTGGAAAATTATACAACACGTCCAGAAAATGTAAGAATTGAAAATGGCAATTTGGTTATAGAAGCAAGAAATGAAATTTATGGCAACAGTTCATTCACT
Source organism: uncultured Chitinophagaceae bacterium (assembly GCA_937897585.1). Classification (GTDB taxonomy): domain Bacteria; phylum Bacteroidota; class Bacteroidia; order Chitinophagales; family Chitinophagaceae; genus Ferruginibacter. The sequence goes on from CALCNY010000026.1 coordinate 6,330, forward strand.
TCCGGCAGGATAAAAACAGAAGGCAGGGTTCATCTTAAATATGGAACTGTTGAAGCCAGAATTAAAATACCAAATCTTGCAAACGGCTTGTGGCCAGCATTTTGGACATTGGGCACAGTAGGAGGGGTATGGCCAAATATTGGAGAGATTGACATCATGGAGATGGGAAATCAATCTGCAAGGTTGGCAAATATTATTAACAAGCAAGTTACCTGTGCTAATCATTGGAGTAATAATGGTACTTATACTTACAGCAGTTCTGCTATTAATAGTAGTGTTGATTTGAACAATGATTATCATTTATATAAAATGGTCTGGAACAGTCAGAGCATAACCATGTATCTTGATGGTGTTTCGTTTTATACTTTAGATATTTCGAATCCTGTAGCTACAAGCAAAGATGAATTTCACAATCCACATTTCTTATTGCTAAACATGGCTATCGGTGGCGCATACACGGGATTGTTAAATGCGTCTTCAATTTCGGCAACCATGCCTGCGCAAATGCTTGTGGATTATGTTAGGGTGTATCAAAATCCCGGAGATCAATTAATCCTAGGAACACAAAATCTTACTTCAGGCAATTATGGTGTTTTTACAGAAACAACTTCAGTAACAGATTCACTTAGCATTGGTACCAATACAACTTTGAATTACTGGAACAACATAACTGCAATTACAGGAGCCTCAGCATATGAAGGGTCTAAGGTTTGGGCCGTTCGTGCCGCTGCAGGCAATTGGTTTGGAATGGGTATCGATAATAAGTATATCAATTTAACGGGTCATACTTCTGGTGCTTTGAAATTTCATTTTAAAACTTCTTATAACGGTCAATTCAAATTCGGTATTAAATCAGGGGATGGTGAATCATGGATCAATATTCCAGCTGGATCAAATTTGTATGGCATTGTAAGAGACGGCAATTGGCATGAAGTAAGTATCCCATTGTCAGAATTTTTAAACACTGCAGCAGGAAGATATTGCGATTATTGGTCGATTAAATCTGCATTCATGTTTGCAGGTGATGCGCCAACAGCAGTTGCAGATTTTTATATTGATAATATTTATTTTACTAAGAATACGGTAACGCCTACACTAAGTAATTTTTCTGTTCAGGCAAAACTTTTGGGTGATCCTGCATTTAATCTAACAGCACCAACCAGCAATAGTGTCGGTTCATTTTCTTATTCAAGTAGTAATACAGCAGTAGCTATGGTTAGTGGCAATACGGTTACCATTACAGGAACTGGAACAGCAGTAATTACAGCTACTCAATCACCGAGTGGTATTTATGGTAGTGCATCTATTGCAGCTAATCTTGTGGTGACAATGCCCGTTCCAACCACTGCTGCACCAACACCTGCTGCCAGAAATACCAGCGATTATGTTTCACTCTTCAGTAATGCATACACGAATGTGTCAGGTACAGACTGGTTTCCAAATTGGGGACAAACAACAACTGTAACAGAAGTGTTGATTGCAGGTAACGCAACAAAAAAATATGAGAATTTTAATTATCAGGGTGTGCAATTCAGCGGCGCAGTAAATGCATCTTCAATGTCTTACATTCATATAGACATCTGGACGCCGAATTGTTCGACATTTGATTTGTATCTCATAAATACTACACCAGCACTTGTTGAGCAGAAAGTATCAGTAACCCCTTCCTTTAATGGTTGGAACAGTTATGATATTCCTTTAACCCAATACCCTGGAATTGCATTAAATAATATCAACCAATTAAAACTGGTAAGCACTCCATTTGGTGGCACTACACTTTATTTTGATAATGTTTATTTCTGGCGTCCATCTAATCTCCCTGCTTTATCAAATTTTTCAATGCCGGTTAAAACAATTGGAGATGCACCTTTTGTGATAACACCACCAACATCTAATAGTACAGGCGCATTTACTTATTCAAGCGATAATGCTGCAGTGGCCACTGTTAGTGGAAATACAATTACGTTAACTGGAGTAGGAACTGCAGTTATAACGGCTACTCAAGCGGCTACGGCAACTTATGCTTCAGGTACAATCAGTTCAACATTAATAGTGAATTATCCGGCACCAACATCAGCATCTCCAGTGCCACCAACCAGATCTTCTGCTGATTATATTTCAGTCTACAGTGACGCATACACGAATTTTCCTGGAACTGATTTCAATCCCAATTGGGGGCAGTCTACTATAGTGACTGATTTTATTATTGCAGGAAATAATCATAAAAAATATGAGAATTTTAATTACCAGGGAATTCAATTGGCCAATGTGCTCAACGTTGCTAATATGCAATATGTTCATATAGATATATGGACTCCAAATTGTACAGCATTTGATGTATATCTTATAAACACCACTCCTGCATTATTGGAAAGAAAGGTGACGTTAGTGCCTACATTGTCAGGATGGAATAGCTATGATATTGCATTGACTCAATTCAGTCCAGTTGTACTTAGCAACATCACCCAATTTAAATTGATGGCTATACCGGCAGGTTCATCAATTGTGTATTGGGATAATTTATACTTCTGGAAAGCAAGTACTGTGTCAACGCCAACTCTTAGTGTTACACAACCAACCTGTGCAATTTCGACTGGCACAATTACTGTTACGTCTTCACTAACAAGTTTAAGCTTTAGCATTGATGGCGTGAATTATTCAAATACAACAGGAGTCTTCTCCGGATTGAATCCTGGAACATATAGTGTTGCATCCAGAAATCCAAATGGAGTGGTTTCAAATGCAGCAATAGCTGTAATTAATGCAGCACCAGTTAATCCAGGTACGATAACAACGATTACGGGTACACGAAACATTAATCAATGTGATACACTTCAAAATTATAGTGTACAAAATATTTCAGGGTTGACATATACTTGGTCTGTAACAGGCACGGGTAATCGAATTGTAAGTGGACAAGGAACAAACGCAGTGGCAACTATTATGAAAGTTGCGGGCACTTTAAGCATCGCTAGTTCAGGAGCTTGTGGTGTAAATCCCACGATTTCACTTGCAGTTATTAAAGCTGTTCCAACCACACCTACAACTTTAACATACACAAGCACAAATGTTTGTTTGTATACGCAATCTACATTCACCAATTCCGGCTTGCGTGATACATTTAGAACAACACAAATAGTAGATGCAACAGGATACATTTGGGAAGTTCCAACAGGTTCAGTTTCACAACGTTTAAACGACACAAGTATAACTGTTGTTTTCCCCGATACGATTACATTAAGTTCAACAGATCCTAGATATGTAAAAGTTTATAGCGTTTCGGCATGTGACACAAGTTTAGCTAAATCAATTACATTAACACGAACAGTTGCTGCAACTCCAGGGACAATTTATAATTCATTTGATGCAGGTGCGACAACAGGCCCTGCTGCTGTGACTGCCGTATGTTCAATCGTAGGTGGTGCAGGCACAACTTACAAAATCAGAAAAGTAGCAACAGCATCTACATATTCATGGTCAGTAAAATCAGGAACCAATATGATTATTACTCACGAAAATGCTGCTGGCGGGGCCAATGATACAGCCATTACGGTACAGTATTTAAGCGGTTTTGTTACGGACAGTATTTTTGTAAGGTCTGTAAGTGGTTGTGGTGTGAGTGTTGCAAAAGGAATTAAAGTTTCTGCAACAACACCATCAGCTCCTGCAACGTTAACGGTTACTTCTTTAGGTACTATTACATGTGGTCGTCCAAGATATCGTTTTACGGCTCCGGCTGTACTTCCTGCTGCTACCGCAACAACAGGTGCTGCAACTGGATATCAATGGTCATTTTTCGGAACCTTGGGTGCTACATTCGTAGTAGATTCCGGTTCATTATCAACAAGCGTAGTCACCGGTTACTTCACAAGTACAGCTGTTCATGGATTGGGAGATTCTGTGAAAATAAGGTATGCATCTACATGTGGATTTAGTGCTTATAAAGTCGCAGCATTAACAAATGTGGCTTCTTCTTCAAATCCTCCTGCAACTCCTGCTAGTTTAACTGCAACTTTGGTTTCAGATGTTTGTGGTGCAAGAGTATATCGTTACACGGCGCCAGCATTACCTGCAGGTTCTGCTACTGCTGCAGCAGCTACAGGTTATACATGGACTTTGCCAACTGGATCTGCAGTTGCATTGTCTGCTACTTTGGATTCAGGTGTTTTGAGTGGGGCAGGTGCGAGATATATAAGATTGAAATATACTAACAATGGGGTAGCTGTTGCTGGCGATAGCGTAAGAGTTCTTTATAATTCAGCTTGTGGTTTTAGTGTAAATAAATCTTTGAAATTAACCAATGTTGCAAAAGTTTGCTTATTAGGTGCTCCGGTTATTGCAAAAGGTACAAATGAAACTGATGTTATTAATGCTGAGATTTATCCAAATCCAAATAATGGCAGTTTTAATTTACATGTAGAAACGGGTGTGTTATCCTTACAATTTGCTGTCATAGAAATAAAAGATATCACCGGAAAATCAATTGATCAATTTCAAGTTAATGCAATAAACGGAAAAATTGACGCTTATTACAGCAGTGGGAAATTGAAACCTGGAATGTATTTTATCGGTTTGAAAAACCAGCTTAAGACAAGCTTTAAAAAAATAGTAGTGATGCAATAATTTTGAATGTTTATTTATTTTTTGAATTAATTCTCTTTCATTAAACAATAGTGGAAGTTTTGACATAACTGAATTAACATTGAAGTAATTGTATGAGCGTTGAAGTAGCGATTAAAATCAAAAGTAAAATCAGTTTATACTTAAACTATCTAATAATTTAAGTTGAGTTATTTTATTTGATGTATGATTGATGTAGTATTGATGTAGTTGATTTGAGTATAAAATGGTTATTATTTTTACTTAGGATGTAGTAATGAAGTGGCATTTTTGAGCTGTAGGATTTTGGACTGGTTTAACTTTACTTTTCAAATTACCTTTTTACGGATATTTTTATTTTATTGATTGCAAATTAAAATTACAAACACAATGAAAAAGCATTTCTTCATTTCTGCCATTCTGTCTTTTTGTCTATTAGGGGCGATGGCTCAACCTTCATTTCCAGCAACAACTCCACCGGTTAGAAACACGACTGATGTGATTTCACTTTTTAGTGACGCTTACACTAATGTAGCCGGAACGAATTGGTTTCCTAATTGGGGACAAACAACGGTAGTTACTGATTATACTCTTTTTGGTAACGTAATGAAAAAATATGCCAATCTGAATTATCAAGGTGTTCAATTTGCTTCAACAGTTGACGCTTCTTCAATGACTAATCTTCATGTGGACATTTGGACAAATAATTGTCCAACTTTTGATGTTTACCTAATCAATACAAATCCTCCAAATCCAGCTTTGGTAGAAAGAAAAGTGACTTTAAGTCCTTCTCAAACAGGCTGGAGCAGTTTTGATATTGCGTTAACTCAATATGCTCCCGTTGCTATGGGGAGTTTACAACAAATTAAATTAGTAGGTACACCATCAGGTGGAACCGTTTATTTGGATAATATTTATTTCTGGAAATCGGCTAGTTCACCAACTATAACTGGTTTCAATGTTCCTTCTGCTGTTTTAGGAGATGCTCCGTTTACATTAACCCAGCCTACCAGTAATAGTACTGGTGCTTTTACATACACAAGCAGTAATCCGGCAGTAGCTACGGTGAGTGGCAATGTTGTTACCATTGTAGGTGTTGGCACTTCTGTTATCACAGCAAATCAGGCAGCAGCAGGATCCTACAGCACTGGATCTGTATCTGCGAATCTTGTGGTTGGTTATCCTGGTCCAACAACCCCGGCACCAACTCCAACAAGATCAGCATCAGATGTGATTTCATTATTTAGTAATGCATACACAGATGTTCCTGTAGACACGTGGTCGGCATCATGGGATCAGGCTGATTTAGCAGATATTCAAATTGTCGGAAACGATACAAAAAAATATACCAATCTTTTATACAGCGGAACTGAGTTTACAACTACTACTGTTGATGCCACCAGTATGCAAAATTTACATCTTGATATCTGGACACCAGATGCAACAACTTTTCATGTGAAGTTAGTTGATTTTGGTGCCAATGGTGTTTATGGTGGCGGCGATGATACAGAACATGAATTGACTTACACTCCAGGTTTAAATAACTGGGTAAGCTATGATATTCCATTGACTGATTTTTTGGGCTTAACTTCAAGAGCTCATTTGGCTCAAATGATTTTCGTTTCTTCTACAAGCACAGTTTATGTTGACAATGTTTATTTCTGGAAATCATCGAATGCGCCAACAATAACCAATTTCTCTATTCCTCCAAAAACTTTAGGAGACGCACCATTTACAATTACAGCTCCAACAAGTAATAGCACAGGAGCATTTACGTACACAAGTAGTAATCCTGCAGTAGCTACAATAAGTGGAAACACCATTACTGTTGTAGGTATCGGAACCACTGTGATTACAGCTACTCAAGCGGCTGCCGCTCCATACAGTTCTGGTACAATTACAGCAACATTAGTCGTTGGTTCTCCAATGCCAATGACGCCTGCGCCAACACCAACAAGACCTGCAGCTGATGTAATTTCACTTTTCAGTAACGCATATACGAACGTACCTGTTGATACATGGTCTGCAGTTTGGGATCAGGCTGATGTTGCTGATATTCAAATTTCAGGTAACGATACAAAAAAATATACCAACCTTGTGTTTTCAGGAATTGAATTCACAACAACTACAGTGAATGCTTCTGCCATGCAGAATTATCATATCGATTTATGGACACCTGATGCAACAACTTTTCACATTAAGTTGGTTGACTTTGGTGCCGATGGTGTTTATGGTGGTGGTGATGATACAGAACATGAGTTGACTTACACTCCATCACTTTCTGGTTGGGTGAGTTATGATATTCCGTTGACAGACTTTACAGGTCTTACCAATAGAGCTCATTTGGCTCAGATGATTTTTGTTTCTTCAACAAGTACTGTATATATTGATAATGTATATTTCTGGAGATCATCAAATGCACCAACTATCACAGGGTTTTCAATTCCTGCACAAACATTGGGCGTTTCTCCATTTAATATAACACCACCTACAAGCAACAGCACTGGTGCAATAACATATACCAGTAGTAACACTTCAGTAGCTACAGTGAGTGGAAGTGTAATTACTGTTGTAGGAGTGGGTACTGCTATTATTACTGCAACACAAGCTCCATCGGCTCCCTATACAGAAGGAACTGCTACAACAACATTAGTAGTGGGTTATCCTGGTCCAACCGTTGCCGCTCCAACACCAACTCAATTGCAAGCAAATGTAATTTCATTGTTCAGTAATGCATATTTCAACAGACCTGTAGATACCTGGTCTGCAACATGGGATAATGCTGATGTAGCTGATATTTTAGTAGCAGGGAACAGTACAAAAAAATACAGCAATTTGGTTTTTGCCGGGGTAGAGTTTACGTCTATTCCATTGAACGCAACCAATTATCAAACTTTCCATGTTGATGTATGGACACCGGATGCAACAACATTCCACGTAAAACTTGTAGACTTTGGTGCAAATGCAGTTTTTGGTGGAGGTGATGATACTGAACATGAATTAACTTTCACACCAACTCAAAATAACTGGGTTAGCTATGATATTCCGTTGTCAGATTTCACAGGATTGACAGCGAGAGCTCATTTGGCTCAATTGATTTTTGTTTCTTCTAACAGTACCGTGTACATGGATAATGTTTATTTCTGGAAACCTGCAGGAACAGTGCCTGTGACGTTAGTTGATTTCACAGCAACTAAATCCGGAAAATCTGCATTATTAAACTGGAAGACATTGAATGAAGTAAATTCAAGAGGTTTTGCAATTGAAAGAAGTACTAACGGTAATGCATGGACTCAATTACAATTTGTAAATAGCAACTTGAGCTCTTCATTGTCAAAAGAATATTCAGCGATTGACAGAAATCCTGTAAATGGCGTAAACTATTACAGATTGAAACAAGTTGATGTTGATGGCAAACAAACTATATCATCAATTGCTACAGTTAAGTTTAATACTAGTGATTTGATGGAATTTGCTTTCTATCCGAATCCTGCCAAAAACTATATTAATGTTACACTTAACACAATTACTTCTGAAAAAGCAAGAATTGATTTGATGGATGCAAAAGGCAGCATCGTATTTACTTCAACCTATTCTAAAACAGAACAAGGATCAACTAAAAAAATCAATCTGAATAACTTACCGAAAGGTATTTATGTAATCAGATTTACAGATGGTGAAATAATGAAAACAAACAAAATAGCAATAGATTAATCGAAACCACTTTAATTATTTAAAACGAAATTTATGAATTTGAGGCTGGCATTTCTTAATGCTGTAATTTTTCTGACACTGTTTACCAATCTCGCATTGGCACAGGATTTCAAGGTGTCGGGTAAAGTAAGGAACAAGTCGAATGGAGAAGTGCTTATTGGCGCAACTATTACCATCAAAGGCACAGCAACTGCAGTGGCTACAGATGCAATGGGACAATTCTCAATCACAGTTCCTGAAAAAGGTGCGGACTTGTTGTTTACTTACACAGGATTTAAAACTGTTTCTTTTCCTGTAAAAAACAAAATGTCTAACATCGATATTTTAATGGAAGATGCAAATGGTAGTTTGAACGAAGTGGTTGTAGTAGGTTATGGTACCAAAAGAAGAAAGGATTTGTCTACAGCTGTTTCTTCTATAAGCGCAAAAGACATTACTTCAACACCAACTGCTGATGCCGCACAAGCTTTGCAAGGAAAAGTTTCAGGTGTTACCATCGTTCAAAACAGTGGTGCACCCGGCGGAACTGGTGGTACAAGAATCAGAATCAGAGGAATCTCTTCAATTACAGGAACAAACAATCCTTTGATTGTAGTAGATGGTTATCCTTTACCAGATCAAAATGCTGATAATGTATTGAACTCATTTGGTACAGGAGATATTGAATCAATCGATGTGTTGAAAGATGCGGCAGCGGCTTCAATTTACGGACAGCGTGCATCCAACGGCGTTATCATGATTACTACTAAAAGAGGTCGTCCAGGAAGAGCTAGCATTACTGTTGACATTTACAGAGGTTTACAAAAAGCATGGGATTTGCCAGATATGCTTAATGCAAAAGAATATGCCATTTTGAATTCTGAAGCTAGAATCGGAAGTGGATTGTCTCCCATTCCAAAATTGGCTGATTACAATGCAGTAGAGGCTCAGTATGGCAAAGGTACAAACTGGTTAAATGAAGTGTTCAGAAGAGCTGCTATGCAGAGTGTGAATCTTACTGCAACAGGAGGTTCTGATAAAGCACAATATTTATTTTCAGCAGGATATTTTTTACAAGATGGAATTATCTACAAAACAGATGTTGAAAGATTTAACCTTCGTTTCAATGGAGACGTAAAAGTGAATGATCACATTAAAATGGGTAATTCAATTTCAATGAGCAAGATGACTGAACATGGCGCGGATACTTATTCTCCATTTAACAGTGTTATCCTTCTTGCGCTTATGGCACCGCCAACAGTTTCTCCAAGAAACGCTGACGGAACTTATGCCGGTGGTAATGGTAGCGTGGATGGTTTCAGTGAGCCGAACCCGATTTACCAATTGGAAGTGCCAAAAAATGTTTACACCAAATACAGAGTAAACGGAAATATTTTTACTGAAGTTAACTTCTTGAAAACGCTTAAATTTAAAGCACTTTTCGGAGCTGATTATAACTATCAGGAGATTAATAATTTTAGCCCGGCAACACCAGCTTCCGGTGGTAATGTTTTTAACCTTACTAATTATTCAGTTCAGAAAGGATTGTATCCTGATTATCTTGCTGAGTACACATTAACTTACGATAAAACTTTCCACAAAAAACATAAAGTAAATGGGGTAGTTGGTTACACTTTTCAGGAAAATAAATATTCTTATTTGGTTGCCGGAAGAGGCGGAAACTTTACGCAAAACATTCCTGTGTTGAACAATCAAATTTTCTTGGCTACAGATGTTTCTCAAACATACAACAGTGCAGAAGATGGAGTGAATAAAAGAGCCATGTCTTATTTTGGAAGAGTCAATTACGATTTCGACGGAAGAGGTTATTTCGGTTTCTCTATCAGAAGAGATGGAACTTCAAATTTTGCTCCGGGTAATAAGTTTGCCACCTTCCCTGCGTTTTCTGCAGCATGGCGCTTGAGTCAGGAGCCATTCTTAAAAAATGTGAAATGGATTAATGAATTGAAAGTACGTTCAAGCTTTGGTTACACAGGAAATCCTGATGTTACCGGAAATGCTTACATACAAAGTATCAATCAGTCATTCCAGTATACTTTAGGAAATTCAAGTGGATCGGGTGGGATTGTAACAGGTGCAGCTCCAAGCCGTACTTACAATCCAAACATCAAATGGGAAAAGAATGAGCAATTGAATTTTGGTGTTGACCTAACGGCCTTCAATAGCCGAATCAATATGTCATTGGATGTGTATCAACGTCGTTCAAGAGATTTAATCTTGTATGTAGCACCACCATTGATTTCAGGAACTTATGAATCAGTTCCTTTTAATACAGGTTTAATGCAAAACAGAGGTATCGATTTAACCATTACAGGTAAAGTGTTGAACAAGCCAGGCGGATTAAATTGGACTGCAACTGGTGTATTGGGTACTTACAAAAACAAAGTTGTTTCAATGGGATTATCTGCACCAATTGATAATGGCTTTACTCGTATCACAGGCGGTAGCAAAAGAATTGAAGCCGGTTATCCTGTAGAATATTTCTACGGTTTTGTCACGGAAGGCATCTTCCAAAATTATGATGAAATCAATGCTCACGCAGTACAATCTCCAGGAGTAGATCCTACAACTTCTACAGCTCCTGGTGATATCAAATTTAAAGATTTGAACAATGATGGTATCATCAACGATAAAGACAGAACTAACATTGGTAATTTCAATCCAACTTTCACTTTTGGATTAACCAACAACGTAACGTATAAAAATTTCGAATTGACAGTTTTCTTGCAAGGTTCACAAGGGAATAAAGTGTTGAACTTCACCAGATGGTACACTGAAGGCGGTGTAAGTAATGGTAATTATTCAACTGATGTTATTGGCCGTTGGACTTCAGCTGGTACAACGAACACCATGCCACGACTGGTGTTGAATGACCCCAACGGAAACAACAGGGTTTCTGATCGCTTTGTAGAAGATGCTTCTTATATCAGATTAAAAAACATCAGACTTTCTTATTCATTGCCTGCCAAATGGATTAAAGGCGCAACGATGAAGAAAGCGGTTGTATATGTAAGTTCTCAGAATTTATTTACCATCACTAATTATTCAGGAATGGATCCTGAAGTAGGAGGTGGCGTTGATATAGGATTTTATCCTCAAGCCAGAACGGTATTGGCAGGTGTAACTATCGATTTTTAATTAAAAAATTAACAGCAAAAAATGCAAACGAAAAAAATTATACATTACTTCATCTTGCTTACACTTTGTTTGAGTTTGACTCAGTGTAAAAAAAGTTTACTGGATGTGAATCCTACAATTCCCATCAGTACTTTAGATGATTATTATCAAAATGAAACGGAAGCCATCAATGCCGTGAATGCAACATACACGCCATTGTCTGCTATTTATAATGGAAGCGCTTGGCATATCGGCGATATCATGAGTGATGATGCCGACCTTGGTGGAGGTGGTGGTGGAGATGGAACTGAAACAGCTGAATTGGATAATTTCACAGTTACCTCATTTAATCCAATCATCAACTTAATGTGGGCACAATGTTATTTCGGAATTCTTAGAGCCAATTTGGTAATTGAAAAGGTTCCTCAAGTTCCTGTAATGACAGCCTCTATCAGAAAAAGAAGTATCGGTGAAGGACATTTTCTAAGAGCACTTTATTATTATCATCTTGTGAGAGTTTTTGGTGATGTGCCTTTATACACAAACGTTATTAATGTAGAACAAGCGGCAACCATCAGCAGATCTCCAAAAGAAGATGTGTATAATCAAATTATCACTGACTTGAAAATAGCAGATACAATGCTTACCGCAAGAACTTCCGGAAGTGATAAAGGAAGAGCAACTGCAGGAGCTGCGAAAGGTTTGTTGGCTGCAGTTTATTTGACTATTGGCGATAAAACCAATGCTGCATTATATGCGAAGCAAGTGATTGACAGCAGTGCGGTTTATGGCTATGAATTATGGAGCGATTACGCTGATAATTTTAAACTTGAAAATGAGAATGGAAAAGAGTCTTTGTTTGAAGTGCAATACAGAAGTGGTGGCGGACAATTTAATGATTATGGTGCTGGCCAGAAATTAAATTGCTTCTTCGCACCACGTTTTCAGGATATCGTTCAAAGTCGTGGTTATGGATGGAATGTTCCTACCAAAGATTTTGCAGATTCTTATGACAAAACAGGCGCTGATTACAATACCATAATTGATAAAAGAAGAAATCGTTCGATTTGGATACCAGGGGACACTTACGATACTTACACCCAACCGTCACAGTTAGTAGGGTCTCCAATTGGATTGAATATCAAAAAATATTTCGTACCTATTGCAAACACTTTAGGCGATAATGGAGGTTGGACTTGCGCATTGAACGTTCCAGTCATGAGATACTCAGAAGTGTTGTTGATTTATGCAGAAGCTGCCGGTATTACTTTAGGCAAACAATATGCGGATATAGTTAGAGCAAGAGCAGGATTGGCTCCTTTATCTTCTTCACTTTCAGATTCACAATATCTTGAAGCTATTTACAATGAAAGAAGACATGAGTTTGCTTTTGAAATGCACAGATGGTATGATTTATTACGTCATCCTGACCCGAACTATTTCCTAAATGTGATGAGGGCTGCAGGCAAAACAAACATTCAAGCAAAACACAGGTATATGCCGATTCCTCAGTCTGAAAGAGATAAGAACGCTAACCTGACTCAGAATGAAGGATATTAATCAATAGAAAAATAAAAAATAAAAATGAAAAAATATTTCAGTTATACAACTTTGTTACTTGCAGGGATTGTTTTGTTTTTTGCTCAATGTAAAAAAACAAGAGTAGAACTAATCGGTTCTGCTTCTACAGCTGCTTTTACATTCTTACAAGCTCCAGCAAGTGATACTTTACCTTATCCATACAAAGTGACGTTCACCAATAATAGCACAGAAGCTTTTATTTATCAGTGGAGTTTTGGTGACAATTCTGCATTCTCTTCAGAAAAAAATCCTGTTCATATTTTCAAAGCAGGAGGTACTTACAATGTTACTTTGACAACAGTAGGAACTTATGGCAACAATGCTACTACTAGAGTAATCAGCGTTTTTGATGCTTGCCAAAATCAATTCTTCAACAGCCTTACCTCTTGTGCTACAGGTGAGTGGACATGGAGCGCAGATAACGATGCTATTAAAGTTTATTATGCTGATGGAATTAGTTTGTATTCAACTAATGCTGCAGCTGATTGTCAGCTTGATGATGTATATAAATTTAGTGCTAACGGAACTTTCATGTACGAGTCTAACGGTCAAACATACGTGCAGTCAACTTTATCATGTGATGTGCCTAAAGCAAATGCTACAGGTTACAAAGTAATCACCTCATCAACACAAGCACCAAGAATTGTGTTGAATGATATGGAAGCCGGATTGGGAACTCCATTTATTGGTACAACAGAAGAAGTGGAGGGTAATAGTTATGAAGTAAAATCTTATTCAGCGACTACATTGACATTAAGAGCTGTATTGAAAAATACTGGCGGAAAAATTATTGAAATCAAATTGAAGAAAAGAGCAGATCTCACCATTGCGGATATCAAAGATATATTAACGGGTGGCAGCAGCAGAAGTTGGAAATTAGATGCCACTACAGGCGCTAATGCTATTGTAGTTGGAACTGAAGGTAATCCATCCGAATACTATGGCGGTGGTCCTTTGGAACCAAATTGTCAAGTTGATGATGTGTATACTTTTTCATCAGCTGACAATTTGAATTACAATGCTAATGGTTCAACATTCAATGGTGGCAATATCGCACCTAATTATAACTGTGGTGCAGATAGATCTTTTACAGCAAACTATGTTTTTGGACCTATAACAGGTGGTGCTAGCGGACTTGCTGCTATTCAATTGCCATCAGCACCTCCAGCTAATTTTATTGGAACAACTGACGTTCCAACTGAAAATTATTACAGAATCATCGAGATAACGCCAACGCGTATGTTATTAAGAGCGGGTAATGGTTCAGGTACTGTGTTTCAATTCAAATTTGTAAGACAATAATTATTCCTTAGAAAATATTAATCAAACTAAAATGACGAAAATGAAAAATATATTTGCTGCTTTTGTACTCTTGCTTTCCATAGCAGGTTGTACTGATAAAAAAATAATTCCTATCGTTAAGCCGGTTCCTCCTGTTGTTGATTTAGGATGGCAATTTGAAACCACACCTATTTGGCAAGATGATTTTACCAATCCAGGAATACCTGATCCTACCAAGTGGTCTTATGATATAGGCGGAAGTGGATGGGGTAATAATGAATTACAATATTACACAGGTGGTGATAATGTTGGAATCGTGAATGACAACTTAGTGATTCAAGCTAAAAAACAAAACTTAGAAGGAAGACAATATACTTCTACAAGATTAATTTCTAAAGGTAAAGGCGACTGGACTTACGGTCGTTATGAAATAAGAGCAAAATTGCCAAAGGGAAGAGGTACATGGCCTGCGATTTGGTTGTTGCCAAGTGACAACAGTTACGGTCAGTGGCCAACTTCAGGAGAGATTGATATCATGGAACATGTTGGATTTGATTTGAATAATGTACATGCGAGCATACATTGCTCTGCATACAATGGCCAGAGAGGAAACCAAAAATCAAGTGCTAAAATTGTGCCAACAGCAACAACAGATTTTCATGTGTATCGTATTGATTGGACACCATATTCAATCAAAGGGTTTGTTGATGATGAACAATATTTTGAATACATCAACGACAACACAAGTTTTACCACATGGCCTTTCAACAAGAATTATTACATGATTTTGAATCTCGCTGTTGGTGGCAACTGGGGCGGTGCTCAAGGCGTTGATGATACTTGTTTCCCGGCTACTATGGAAGTGGATTATGTTAAGGTGTATAAAATCATTCAATAATCTGAACCTTATTTAAAAATAACTAATCTCAATAGCTGATTATTTTTTCAGCAACTAAAAAACAAAAAAATGAAAAAACT
>CALCNY010000027.1 GCA_937897585.1 uncultured Chitinophagaceae bacterium
TTGACATTAAAAACTTGCCTAATGGTATGTATGTTGTAAAAATCAATAAAGGGTTGATTCAGCATTCCATCAATATCATCATTTCTCATCAATAATAAAAATGAAAAATAAATTTCTAATAATAATTACGCTATCCGTTATAATATTTGGTTGCAGAAAAAATCCTGTTGATTTAACCATAGATCCTACCCAATACAACCCAGACTGGACAGCAGCTTCACATGAAAATGTGCCTGCCAATTACAATGTTGTTTTTCCTCAAAATAGTGTCAATAAAATTGAAATCAAATTAGGCGCTGATAAATGGAATGTGATCAAAGCGAACATGGTTTCTATTTTTGGAATTGATTTTGGAGGCAATGTTGGAGGTAGTAATGTAAACACCTTGATAGAACCTGAATATGTAGATGGCGATTTGACTTTCAATGGAAAAGTCTGGAAGAATGTTGGTTTCAGATTGAAAGGAAATTCAACGCTTCGTGATGCCTGGAATAGTGGCAATTACAAACTTCCATTCAGATTGAATTTCGACAAATTTGAAGACCAATATCCTGGTATTAAAAACCAGCGTTTCTACGGATTTAAATCACTTTCGTTTTCACCGGGATTTAATGATGCTTCTTTAATCAGAGAAAAACTGGCGGCAGATATCTATAGACTTGGCGGTATTGTTGCAGCACGAACTTCTTTCTATAGAGTTTATGTTGACATTGGAACCGGACTAAAATACTGGGGATTGTATTGTGGAGTTGAATTGCCGGATGACAATATGTTGCAAGACCAATTGGGAGAAGAATCTGGGAACATTTACAAACCCGAATCTCGACTCAATATATTTAATCAATCTGAATTTATAAAACAAAATAACGAAATAGAAAATGATTTTACAGACGTTGCTGAATTTGTTTCTACATTGAATAGTCCAACAAGAATTTATAACAACTCCCAATGGAAAACAAATCTTGAAAATATTTTTGATGTAGATTTATTTCTAAAATGGATGGCTATAAACAACGGCATGACCAACTGGGATAGTTATGGAACCATGGCTCACAATTACTATCTCTATCATCATAGTGATGGAAAACTATTATGGATTCCATGGGACAATAATGAAGCCATGAGCAGTAACCCAGGCATAGTTGGTGCCACGGGCGGCAATGGAATGAATGGCTTGTCACTATCCATGAATGAAGTAACAGTTAACTGGCCCTTGATAAGGTATCTCGTCGATGATGCTAATTATTTTCAACGATATAAAGACTTATTGAAAACTTTTAAAAATGATGTTTTCAATAATGCTACAATCGATGCCATGATTGATAACGATTACAATTTGATCACTCCGTTTGTAATTGGGCCAGATGGCGAACAACCAGGCTATACTTATTTACCTGAAGCTTCGGCATTTACAAACGAAAAAAACAACCTAAAATCTCACATCACCTACAGAAACGCTATGATATCAAACTTTTTACCCTAATTTTTTTTACAAATTCACTAGTTTTTCAAAAATAAATGTTAATTTTCTTTAAACTAACTGACAGAGGTTTAGTCTGACTGCCTATTTTTTTCAATTAATTAAACACAAAACAACTTCAATGAGAAAGAAGTATCTGGCATTGCTGATTTTGCTTGTATCTACAATTGCATTCAGTACAATGAAATTTTTCAATCGTAACGCCCCCCTTTCTTTGACACCTTACAATTACGCGAATATCCCTTTCCCTATAGATGTCACAAACAATTTGTTTCAGATGGACAACACACCTGCCGACAACCCTATTACGGACGATGGAGCAGCATTAGGAAGAGTGTTGTTTTACGATGTTGATTTGTCGATCAACCATACTGTATCCTGTGCCAGCTGTCACCAGCAAAAATTCTCATTTAGTGATACGGCCAGATTCAGTAGAGGGTTCAATGGAGGCCTCACTTCCAGAAATTCAATGGGCTTAATACATGCCAGATTTCAAAGAGACAGTGCTTTTTTCTGGGATAACAGAGCAAAATATCTTGAGATACAAACGCTGATACCCATTCAAAATAGTGTAGAAATGGGACTGACACTGGATACCATGGTAGCCCGTTTATCTGCCAAACCATATTATGCGCAGTTGTTTCAGGCGGCTTTTGGGTCACCTACAGTTACTTCTGATAAAGTGTCGAAAGCGCTGGCACAATTTGTACGAAGTATGAACACATTTGGATCCAGATTCCGTCAGGGAGTTGATGGCACCACCGGTAATCCTGAAATAGTGCAATTTCCCAATTTTACAGCTCAGGAAAATCTGGGTAAAGATTTATTCATGGACATCACCAGAGGTAATTGTCAAGCTTGTCATACCAGGAATGTAATGGTACAGCAAGGTGCTCAAAACATTGGATTGGATTCAATTTATGCGGACAATGGCGTCGGTGCCGCCTCCGGAAGACGTGCACAGGATGGCAAATTCAGCGTTCCTTCTCTTATAAATGTGGCACTCACACCACCTTATATGCACGATGGCAGATTTAAAACACTGGAACAGGTAATTGATTTTTACAGCGACTCGATAAAAGAGCATGTTAACCTATCCGGATTTTTAAGAGAAATCATTCCGGGAACTGTTAACCCCAACAACAACACTTGCGATACCTGTCCGCCAAGAAGACCGCACTACTCACCTACTGAAAAAGCCGCATTGGTAGCTTTTCTAAAAACATTGACTGACACCATCATCACAACAGATCCCAGATGGAGCAATCCTTTCCTTTGTGGAACACATAATGTGCAAACCATAACCGCTTGTGAAAGTTATATATGGAATGGCATCACTTATAACAGTAGTGGTACTTTCGTGAATTCATATATCAATAATACAGGTTGTGTTTCAGCAGACACTTTGAAACTGACCATTACCAGAGGATCGCATAATAGCTATACAATTGCATCTTGTAGTAGTTACAATTGGAACGGAACCACATACACTGTAAGTGGAAATTACACGTATAATTATTCCAATAATTTGGGTTGTGCATCAGTAGACACACTTCACCTGACCATCAACCTGCCATCGCACATAGTTGTGAATGCAAGTGCCTGCAACAACTATGTGTGGTACGGCACCACATACACAAGCAGCGGAACGTATGTTCATCTTTATACAAATTCGGATGGCTGCCCATCTTCAGACACCCTTCATCTTACAATAAACACAAGCAACAACAGCATATCGGCAACAGCCTGTAACAGTTATACGTGGAATGGCACCACCTATAATACCAGCGGTGATTATCTATATAATTATAATAATAGTTTTGGATGCGCCGCTACCGATACACTTCACTTGACTATCAACAAGAGTACAGCAAGCACAACAAACATAATAGTATGTTCAACATCATTGCCTTACAGCTGGAATGGAATCAGTTGTTCAAGCGCAGGCACTTATGTGAAAACATTGAGTAATGCCGTAGGGTGCGATTCCATTGCTACACTTGTACTGAACACAAGCAGTGTTATTCCTGCAGCACCGGTTACATTGACACAGACACTCGTCAATAATGTATGCGGTGCTAAAATATATCGTTATACTGTAACTGCAGTAACCAACGCCAGCGGTTATGCATGGCAGTTACCTGTTTCAGTTGGAGGTATATCCGGTGTTTTTGTTGATTCCGGAGACATTAACAATTCAAGAGTCATCAGAGTCAGATACAGTTCAAACGCAGCCGCAGGAACAACTGATAGCATTAAGGTAAAAGCATTTTCCGGATGTGGAAGCAGCATTTACAAAGGATTTAAACTCTCCAACACTTTGTTGACAGCACCTGCAGCACCAGCATCTGTAACAATAACTGCAGTTTCAACGAATAATTGCAGTAATAGAATCTACAGATATACTGCTCCGACTTTGCCTGTTGCAACAACAACAGCCATGGCTGCAACCGGATATATATGGTCTTTCACAGGAAGCTTGGGAGCCAATGCCGTTATAGATTCGGGCACAGTAAATTCAAGGATCATCAGGGTAAAATTCACCTCCAATGCCGCGTCAGTAACCGGAGACAGTGTTAGGGTTTTATATACATCAGACTGTGGCAATAGCGCCAACAAATCTTATAAACTTACCAATACACTATTTACTTATCCTGCAGCTCCTGCCTCCATCAGCACAACACTTGTAAGTGATGTGTGTGGCGCCAGAGTATACAGATACACAGCTCCAACATTACCTATAGCAACAACTACTACCGCTGCAGCTACAGGGTATATTTGGACATTATCAACCGGACCAATAGGCATCACAGGGAGCATTGATTCGGGAACAATAAATTCCAGAATCATCCGAATTGTATACACAAACAATGCAGCAGCAACATCAGCAGACAGCATTAAAGTAAGATACACATCAGACTGTGGTAATAGTCTGAATAAAGTAGCAATTTTGACAAACCTATTAAAATCAGCACCTGCATCACCAACCGTACTGACACAAACGTTGGTCAGTGATGTCTGTGGCGCAAGAGTATATCGTTATACCGTAACCGCAGTAACAAATGCTACCGGATATGCATGGACGCTACCGTTATCTGTAGGCGGCGTTTTGGGAGTAGCTGTTGATTCAGGGGATATTAACATTGACAGAATCATCAAAATCAGATATACTTCAAATGCTGCTGCGATCTCAACTGACAGCATAAAAGTAAGGGCATTTTCTGGTTGTGGTAGCAGTGCCACCAAAGGTTTCAAACTCACAAATCTTGCTAAGTCAGGTTGCCCTACTCCGCTACTTAAAGAATTGCCAATTACTTACACCAGTCCTGAAAAGCGGAAAAACAAGAAGTCATTTTTCTCATTTGTATCAGCATTGAATTTGAAAGAACAGCATTCAACTCAGGCAGATTCAAAACGATAATTTATGTTTATAAACTAATAACAGAACCGGCTACGAACATTTGGTAGCCGGTTCTGTTATTATAGGTTTCATTTTCTGAGATTGATTTTATAATTTTGGACTGAAAAAATATAAAACATGTCACTAAGAAAAGTTTTACCTATTTCCTTATCAACTATCTTGATTGTATTTTTGTTTGGCTGTAAAAAAGATAACAATACTACTCCAGCAGTTATTACCGTAAAATATGAAATCACCACGACAGCTCCACTTCTTGATACAACAGCCATGGGATCTATACAGTATACCGACTCAATAGGAACAGACAGCACGACTTCAGATTTTTATCCCGGCCATACAAGCTGGACAAAAACATTCACACTTACAACTGCCACCCGCCCTTTGACTTTAAAATTATCTACCCCAATAAGTTATTTTTTGGCTTCACAAGGTTCCATAACCGGTAAAATTTATGTCAATGATGTTTTGCAAACAACTTCATTTTCCTCTACAACCAATTCGTTCAACATTTTTTATGCATCGTTGTCTGAAACTACAGCTGTTGTAAATTGAGGAGGGAGAAGATAGATGTGTTGGATAAGATAGATAAGCTGGATAGGATGGATAAGCTAGATACGTTGAATAAAATATTTTTTTTCAAATGAATAATAACCCAGACAAAGAAACATTAAACCGTTGGCATAATGACCCCAACAACTGGAAATGGGGAATGATTTATTTTAATAAAGAAGACAAAAGATTATTCCCGCCAAAGCGAATGCCGATGATGGGCTGGACGATCAACTTTGCTAATAAATGGTCGGTTATTGCAATGATAATTTTAATTCTTGCCATCCTGTTATTTATGAAAATCATCTTGTCAATAAAATAGCCCGCAGATAATTCTTACCCAATTTTCACCGAAGTCATTGTCAATGATCCTGCAACAGGCTTGTCATTGAAAAAAGAAACAGCATCATTTTTGCCTTGCAATCCCAATGTATACAATAAAGGCAAATAATGTTCAGGTGTTGGAATGGCAAGTAAAGCTTCTCTACCCAATTGATTGTAATTGATAAGCGGCTTATGTTCTTTTTGTAAAATCAATTCTTTAAAAGTCTGGTTCATTTGCAGCGCCCAATCGTAACCGTAAGCAGGACCATTTAATTTATCCCAAGCCACCATACCCAGGTTGTGAACCATATTTCCACTACCAATAATCAAAACCCCTTTGGAACGCAAATGAAATAATTCTTTAGCTAAGTCGTAATGAAATGCAGGATTCTTTGTATAATCGATACTCAACTGTAACACAGGAATATTTGCTTCAGGATACATATGTCTGATGATGGACCAAGTGCCATGATCCAAACCCCAATCGTGATTAAGTTCAACTTCAGTTGAGTGAATTAGAGAAGCTGTTTCTTTTGCAAGCGCAGGATTTCCGGGAGCAGGATATTGTACTTTAAATAATTCATCGGGGAAACCTCCAAAATCATGAATGGTTTGAGGGAAATCCATTGCAGTAATTTTCGTTCCTTTTGTAAACCAATGAGCAGAAATTACCAACACTGCTTTTGGTGTAGGAATTTCATTTGCCATAGTCGTCCATCTTTTACTGAATTCATTGTCTTCAATTCCATTCATAGGCGAACCATGTCCTACAAATAATACAGGCATTAAAAAATCTTGAAGCGGCAAAGTATCTGTCAGATTTTTAAATGCATTTAAAGTGTTGATGCTACTCATGATGGAAATAGTTTGATGAATTGATTTCTGGCTAAAAATGACAACTATTCAAAAGTAAAAAATCGAAATTACAAAATATCTTTTCGTAGTTATTTGTAAGAAATGAAAAAGCCGGAATTAACCGGCTTCAATTGATTTTGAGATCGACTAAGAAATGTAAATTACAACTTGGTAGTGAACTCTCCTTCTTCATCCAGCTTCACCTTCAATCGTTTTTCACCTTGTTTCAATATTACTTTCCAAACTTTAGTAGCACCTTTATCATCTTCATATGTTACTCTGTAAACATCCTTGGGAATGTCCCAATGAGGATATCTTTTCACCAATGACTGAGCAACTGATTTGGGCAATGCTACATTTTTGAATCTTTCTGCAGTACGCAATAATTTTCCGTCTTTGTTGTAAGTGGCCAATACATAACCCGCAGGCAAGTAAAAAGAAATGTTATACTCCTCATATTCATCATCATAATACTCGGAGTTTTTAACATCATAAGAAGCAGCTTGGTGCTCGAGAATTCTAACCGGCTGAGGCAATTCTCTATTATCTACTGCAGATAGGTATTTATATCTCATTGCAGAGATGACCACTTCAGGCATTAGCACCTGAGAAAAAACTGTGTTGAATAATCCAAGAACAAAGAAGAACAAAAACATGATTAATTTAATTTGTTTCATAAGTGTACATTTTAATTTTTTTTGAATGATTTTCAATTCATTTCAATTGATTTTTAAAATAACAAAAATAGAATGTGGAATAAAATGACAAGAGTCAATTGATTTGCTAACTTTCATTAATGAATAAAGAATGACATAAAAAAAGCAGTTACAAAAATGTAACTGCTTGATGAGAGTTGTGACCGCGTTAGGAAAAATCCCCTTCCGCTCAATATGTTAATACTACTGACTTTCAATAAATAGCTACTATCCTTGTGAAAATTATCGGAAAAACCTTCACTTTATCTACGGAATGGCTTACTGAATGTTCAAGAACTAACGCTAAGGTAGAGAAATTTTAGAACTAGAAAAATAATAAAACTAAATAAGTTTTGCTCACAAAAATTCAAGTATTAAAATGCTTTCAACTTCCACTCCACAACAGAAATTCTGTTTTTGATTCGATTGAGTGTTGCCAATAATTCCTTCTCATCAGGAAAATCTCCGTAAACCATTTCTTTGAAATTGACAGTATATGCAGACTTCAATTTTGGCCACATCAAATCAAGATCTGAAAATATTTTTGATTTTATGGGATGATGTTTTAACCAATCATTGTTATTCTTAAAACTATCAACATCATCATTGGCAACTTTCAATAACATGTTTTCAAAATCAGCAGAATTGAAAAATTCTATTATTTCTTTTTGTATCAAAAGTTGATGCAAGTCATACACATGCCTAATTTTTTTCTTCAAATCTTCTTCTGCATTTTCAGTGTATGAAAAGCGA
>CALCNY010000028.1 GCA_937897585.1 uncultured Chitinophagaceae bacterium
CCACTTTTACATTTTACCCCGAGATTTCGGGGCGGGCTATTGGATATTTTACATTTTACATTTACAATTTTATCCATTACTCTCTACATTTGCTTCATGATATCTCTCGTCGTCGCCGCCTCCACCAACAACGCTATCGGTAAAAACAACCAGTTACTCTGGCATTTGCCTAATGATTTGAAGTTTTTTAAAAACACCACCTGGGGTGGGGTGGTGGTTATGGGAAGAAAAACTTTTGAATCGGTGAATAAGCCGCTGCCCGGAAGATTGAATATTGTGATTACATCAAACAAAGACTGGACTGCAGAAAATGTAATAACTGCTAATAGCTTGGAAGACGCGTTGGAAAAAGCCACAGCGGCTCATTACAAAGAAATCTTTATTATCGGGGGTGGTGAAATTTACAGACAAAGCATGGCCATCGCCAACAGGATTTATTTAACTAGAGTTCATACCCAAATTGATGGAGATACTTTTTTCCCTGAATTAAATCCTGCAGCATGGAATTTGGTTTCTGCAACTGAATGTAAAGCGGATGAGAAGAATGCATTTGATCATACGATTGAAATATGGGAACGAATTTGATGATTTGATAATTTGGAGATGTGATGATGATGAAAATCTCTGAGTGAGTCGTTAAAAAAAGAGGTTTAAAAGGGTTTACTTACCTCACCCCCAACCCCTCTCCTAGAGGAAGAGGGGAGTAAAAAGCTGTTGTTCACTAAAACAAAAAACGCCAAACACCAAACGCCAAACAATTGTATTCCAAATTCACCATAGCCCAAAAATATCTCCACTACCTGCTGACTTCTTCTAACAGCAAAGGCCACGGAACGCATTCTCCATTTGTATTTGATTTTATTTTACATGTGTTGAATGATAAAGCGGTTTATCCAGACTATAAAAAAATTGAAAACATCAGACAGCATTTATTACAAAACAAAAACACCATTGAAGTAGAAGATTTCGGAGCGGGCTCGGGTGTCATCAAAACCAACACAAGAAGAATTGATAAAATTGCGGCATCATCGTTGAAGCCCCAAAAATTTGCACAACTTTTATATCGAATTATAAAATACTATCAACCCCAACAAATTATTGAAATAGGCACTTCCTTTGGTATTACTACTTCATATCTCGCAATGGCTCAACCATCCGCTAATGTAAATACACATGAAGGAGCTTCGAAAATTGCATCAATTGCTATTGAAAATTTTAATTCATTAAATTTAAATAACATCAAATTAAAACAAGGTGCTTTTGAAACTACTCTAATGGGAACGATTGCAGCAATTGATAGTTTGGACTTTGCATTCATAGACGGCAATCACAGAAAAAAACCAACATGGAAATATTTCGAAATGTTATTTACCAAATCAAATGAAAATTCAATTTTTATTTTTGATGATATTCACTGGAGTACAGAAATGGAGCAGGTTTGGGAAGAAATTAAAAATCATCCTGCTGTAACATTGAGCATCGATCTGTTTTTCATTGGCATCGTTTTTTTCAAAAAAGATTTCAAAGTGAAGCAGCATTTTAGCATTCGATTTTAATTTTTCTTAACTTCGGTGCAATTTATTTTATTATGATAATTGGTCTGCTTAAAGAACCCGCTTTCGAAACACGTACTTCTTTACTTCCCGAACATATCGCATCTCTGAAAAAGATGAATGTTGAATTACTAATTGAATCCGGTGCCGGAGAAAAAGCTTTTGCTGCTGATGACAAATACACAGCATTAGGAGCATCAGTTGGCAACAGACAAGAAGTTCTTCAAAAAGCTGATGTTATATTATCCATCAACCCATTAAGTGATGCTGATATTCAACAAGCAAAAGGAAAAGTGCTGATTGGTTTTTTCCAGTCTTTAGTAAATGCAAAAATGATTGGCGATTGGGCACAACAAAATTGTGTGGTTTTCAGTATGGACATGTTGCCTCGTACCACTCGTGCACAAAGCATGGATGTATTGAGTAGTCAGGCGAATATCGCAGGATATAAAGCCGTATTAATGGCAGCTGGATTGTTTCCTAAATATGTGCCAATGTTCATGACTGCAGCCGGAAGTATTCCTCCAGCGAAGTTTTTGATTTTAGGTGCCGGTGTTGCAGGCTTGCAAGCGGTTGCTACTGCAAAAAGATTAGGTGGTGTGATTGAAGTGTTTGATACACGTCCTGCGGTAAAAGAAGAAGTTATGAGTTTGGGTGCAAAATTTGTAGAAGTGGAAGGTGCTGCAGATGCGTCTAAGGCTGGGGGTTATGCGGTTGAGCAATCAGAAGAATTTCAACAAAGACAAAAAGCAAAAATTGCAGAAAGTGTTGCCAAAGCAGATATCATCATCACCACTGCACAAATTCCTGGAAGAAAGGCCCCGATATTGATTACAAAAGAAATGATCAATAATATGAAGAGTGGTTCTGTTATCATCGATTTGGCTGCTGTAACCGGTGGTAATACAGAATATACAAAAGACGATGAAACTGTTGTTGTAAATGGCGTTTCAATCGTTGGTAATTCTAAATTGCCTGGCTCCATGTCAAGTGATGCCAGTAAATTATACGGAAAAAATATTCTCAACTTCCTTCAGTTGATTGTAAATAAAGAAGGACAATTGAATTTGAATTTTGAAGATGATTTGGTGCTGGGAACTTGTGTAGCAAAAGAAGGAGCAGTGTGTAATGAGAGAGTGAAGTCATTAATTTGATAATGATGTAAGTTCAAAATGTTTAAAAAGTTCAAAATGTTCAATTTGTTCCAGTCCCCAACCTTTTGAACACATTAAACATCTTGAACCTTTTGAACAAAACAAACGCCAAACACCAAACGCAAAACATAACAACAAACAATAAACAACAAACATAATGAACCAAATCTTATCCTTCATCACCACCAACCAACAAATCATTTACATTGTTGTGTTAATGATTTTCGTAGGTATCGAAGTAATAGGCCGTGTACCTAGTGTATTACATACGCCTTTAATGAGCGGTGCGAATGCAATTCACGGTGTGGTTATCATTGGCGCTATTATAGTAATGGGCAAGGCGGAAGGAGATAATTATCTCGCATTGATTTTAGGATTTCTTGCTGTAGTGCTGGGAATGATAAATGTAATGGGAGGTTTTGTAGTAACCGACAGAATGCTGGAAATGTTCAAGAAGAAGTAATACTTTTTAGTTCAATAGGTTTAATACCTGCCTGTCGGCAGGCAGGAGTTCAATGAGTTCAAAAGGTTTGTTGCTGAATAAAATCTAACGTTTTAAACCTCTTGAACCTCTGAAACCTTTTGAACAAACAACCCCAAACACCAAACCCCAAACAATAAAAAATAAACAACAAACAATATTTTAATGAGTCAACAACTACTTACCATTTGCTACCTGATAGGATCTGTGACATTCATCATTGGACTTAAAATGCTATCCAATCCTGCATCTGCAAGGAAAGGAAATATGTTGGCCGGAGTAGGGATGACAATCGCTATTCTCGGAACTATATTTTTATATAAGGATGTGGAAACCGGTGAACATCTTCATAATTATGGTTGGATTTTCGGCGGCTTATT
The DNA here is from genome assembly GCA_937897585.1 of uncultured Chitinophagaceae bacterium. Taxonomy (GTDB): domain Bacteria; phylum Bacteroidota; class Bacteroidia; order Chitinophagales; family Chitinophagaceae; genus Ferruginibacter. Next base: position 3,569 of record CALCNY010000028.1, read on the forward strand.
AATTGGTGGAATCGTGGGTACATTATCAGCAAAGAAAGTTAAGATGACAGCCATGCCTGAAATGGTAAGTCTGTTTAATGGAATGGGTGGAGCTTGTGCCGCTTTGATTTCAATTGTGGAGTTCAATCATTTGAGCAAAGAAATGATTAGCAATCCCAACCCTATGTTTATTCCTCACGAACAACCAACTGTATTGATAATTGTATTGGGATTGATTATCGGTTCAGTTTCATTTGCCGGTTCCATGATTGCCTGGGGTAAATTAAATGGTAAAGTAAAAGACTTCAGTTTTCCCGGACAAAATATTGTAAACCTGATTGTATTGGCTGCTTCATTAGGATTAGCCGTTTATTTAATAATGAATCCATTACAGCACCTAATGTTGTACGTTATATTGGCTTTGTCTTTGGTGTATGGTGTGTTTTTTGTGTTTCCAATTGGCGGCGCAGATATGCCTGTGGTGATTTCATTGTTGAATTCATTTACCGGTGTGGCTGCTGCTTGTGGCGGATTTTTATACGACAATAAAGTGATGTTAACGGGTGGTATTCTTGTGGGTGCAGCAGGAACCTTGCTTACCATATTGATGTGTAAAGCGATGAATCGTTCTTTGAAAAATGTTTTGATTGGTTCATTTGGTGGTGCAGCAAAAGCAGCAGGTGGAGCAGCAGGAGAGCAAGGACATTACAAAGAAATCAGCTTAAGTGATACCGCGATGATTATGAGTTACTCTAAAAAAGTAATGATAGTTCCAGGTTATGGTTTGGCTGTAGCACAAGCTCAGCATATTTGTCATGAATTGGAAGAATTGTTGGCTGATAAAGGCGTTGAAGTTAAATATGCGATTCATCCTGTGGCAGGTCGTATGCCAGGTCACATGAATGTATTGCTAGCAGAAGCAGATGTGAGTTATGATAACTTACTAGAAATGGAACAAGCCAATGAAGAATTTGGAACTACAGATGTGGTATTAATTTTAGGAGCGAATGACGTTGTTAATCCTGCTGCTAAATCAGATCCAGCTTCTCCAATATATGGTATGCCGATTCTGGATGTTGAATTGGCGAAGAATATCGTTGTTAATAAAAGAAGTATGAAGCCTGGTTATGCAGGTATTGAAAACGATTTGTTCTTCAGACCAAAAACGTCTATGCTTTTCGGTGATGCTAAAAAAGTATTGCAGGAATTATGTGCGGAGATTAAAAATGCGTAGTTGGGGTAACCACGAATTCACGAATTGTTTAGGAATTTCTTAGAGGAGAGAAAAATCACGCAAGACTTCTTTTTCTAATAACCTTTATTATTTATGGAACATCGGTTGCCTCAATCATTTCTTCAATCTCTTGAAAATGTCGAGGGGTTTGATTTGAATGCGTTTGCAGCTGTTCATGAAGAAGCAAAGTCACTTACTTCTGTTCGATTCAATCCCAATAAAAAAATAGATGTTCAAGATTCAT
>CALCNY010000029.1 GCA_937897585.1 uncultured Chitinophagaceae bacterium
CATTTGCATCAAATGTATCTGAAAACTCATCAGAAAAAAGTACAACATTCCCATCAGTAAGCTCATTATTGGTATTAAATAATTCTGTTCTAATCAATGGAGAAGTAGAAGTATTTAATTGCCTGAATGCAGAAGCACTTCCCGTAATTTTATTTGACTCTGAAAAATTAATCACACCTCCCGGTGTTGAATAGACGAAGAACGCCTGACCTGACTGAATATTTGTGTATGATGTATTAGCATTATAGTTTGCAGTACCTCCTGGAACAGGTCGATAAGCATTCACACTGCTGATGGTTTGAAACCCACCAAATCCATAAGATCCAGGCAATAAAGGATCCCAAACATAAAATTTGCTGTCAATAGAAGTTGATGTTGATAATAATGAAGTAAAATTAATTGCTGATGCATAAGGATTCCCAACAGATTGAAGTTGGTTTACAGAAACATTAATTGAGGCGGGAGCATCAGTGCCTCTTGAATATAATTTTCCTCTGGTTCTTAAAGTGGTGGGAACCGCAGTTGCATTATAAGATTGTACACTACGGTCGCCTCTCACAAAAACCATGTAACCATTACTGTTAGCTATTGGATAATTTTCAGTATTCACAATTCCATCATCAATGCCAATCCAATTATTGCTATTTGCATTATAATATTTCACGGAAGAACCTGATGGCGAATAAAAATCGAATCCTCTGGAAACCGCTCCAGACATACCTCCGCTAATAGTGGTACCGAAATTTGGAGTACTATTTTCTAACACATTATTTCCTTCCTGCCAGCATGATTTTAAAGTGCCGCCAAAATCAGGAACGGAAAGAAACTGCCATGATTTCGGATGCGTAATTCCAACAGGTATATATCTGTAAACATTAAATCTACCAGAACCATTATAAATGAAACTGTTTGAAGTGATAATATAACTCACCGAAGCGGTCATAACAGAATCTGATAATAACGAAGCATCAAAATCACTTAATGCCATTCGTGTGTCTGATAATAAAGTCAAGCGATTACGAATACTAATTTTTCCAGTTAGTGATTTTATTCCTCCTGCGCCACCAGAAAGTTTTAAATGATAATAATTGAAAGAAGGTAATTCCTGATTTCCTGTTTTAAAAAAATCAATAATACTACCTGTTGTTTCATAATGATTATCAGCAGGTATAAATTGGTTGCCAATTCCAATAGTTCCTGAAGTACTTAATATTCTATCACCACCTGAAAGTGAAACAAGATCGTAATAATTTACAGCTCTGATAGTTTGAGCATTGTTTCCGATCCCATCTCCTGCAAATACAACAGCCCCTCCATTCAGTGTATAAGTTCCAGTCAATTCCGGCAAAGTAACCCCGTTCTTTAATAACCTCAATTCTCCGCCAGACATTATCACATTACCCATACCATTTAATGTAATGTTATTGCCAACAATTACAAGTCCAGATTCAATCAATAATTGTGTCGCTATATTTAAATTCCCTTGCAAAACTGTCCCTTGTGTGTTATTTACTGTGAGATTTTTTAATTGTATGATATTGGATGGAATAATGATTCCTGATGCTATTCCTGATATTTTTAAAGAGGAAGTATTTCCGGCACTTAATATTCCATTTCCAGCAATTGGATTATTTATGGTTAACAAATGATTGCCAACAGTAAATGTTCCTATTGCCAATTCTAAAATACCTTCTACATTTAAATCATTATTCAATTGAATACCTGTTGCATTATTTGCGATTAAGTTATTCATGTAACTAACGGTAACGGTTGACCCAGGGAAAGACTGCAAAGAATTGCAATTGATGTTTATCGTTCCGTTATTTATTAAGGTAGTAGTGCTAAATGTACCAACATTATATTTTCCGGTTATGGTAAGCATTACGCCATTGTCGATTTTCAGAATGCCTCCGTTTAATGTAATATTTTTTATGGTTTGGTTCGAACTGATTTGCAATTCTCCTCCATTCAAAACAACGACACTATTTTCATTTATGGTATTGCCGCCGGGCTTGTTCAGTTTAACAATACCATTATTAATTGTAGTTGAACCTGTATAATTATTTGATTCATCCAATTCAATCATACCCGCACCATTTTTAATTAATGATAATCGACCTGATGTACCATCTATAATTGTCCCAGAAAAAATAGTATTGTTAGGAGAGTTTATTGTTAACGTTGCATTACTAGTACCATTATGAATCTTATTTAGCGTTCCAGCATTCCCGTTAGTTGATAAAGATCCAATAGTAATATTTTTTCCATTGCAATTAAGTTCTCCCCTATTAGATGGTAAGCTTCCTAAAATAAAATCACTTGGATTTAAACTATTAAAAGCGCCTTGATTGCCTGCAATAACAATTCCATCTGCAATAATAACTTTGCCAGTAAATAAATTAGTGGTGCTTACTCCAGAAGGTGTCAACTTAAAAGTTCCTCCGCCGGTAAATGTTAGTGGTTGAGATCCTGTAATCCTAACATTAATATCAATTTCATTTCCCAATGGAGCAATTATATTTCCAGTATCTGATAAATTAAGTTCCATGCTTTCTATGCCAACTCCTGTATTATTATTTATAGACAAAGTTTTTGTTTGACTGCCATTCATGTAATTAGCAATCAATACGTCTAGATCGGAAGAGCGTCGTGTAGGGAAA
>CALCNY010000030.1 GCA_937897585.1 uncultured Chitinophagaceae bacterium
AGCTTTATAAGACAGAAAACATTTGGACATATATATTACTAGACAAATTTTCAGGTAAATTATGGCAATGTCAATACAGTGTAAAGGGAGTTGAATATATATTTTCTGTTGACATCAACAATAACGAATTTTCTTTTTCTAAAACCAATAAGTTTACGATAAAACCAATGACAAGTATGTTTCAGTTTTACTTAATCAATGATGAAACAGGAGAAATGTGGAAATTTCAATGGAGTACAAAAGGCGATGATTACCGTTGGATAGAAAAAATATAAAATTATTATGCAGTTACGTAATATTACACTTATTTCAACAGAACATAGAGAGAGCAGGAAATGTAACTCAGAAGAACTATATAAAATTCTTGAAAAAATTAACCCTGATGTGATTTTTGAAGAAGAAGCAGATGATGAGAATTATAAAAAATACTATACTGAAGAAAATATCTTTACATCCCTTGAAATAAAATGCATCAAAAAAATTTTACAAAATCACCATATAAGCCACATTCCAGTTGACATTAAATCTAATTTTAATTATAGAGAATGGGATTATATGTTTGACACATTCAAAAGTTACGATATTTATAAAGAAACATTAAAGGAGCATTGTTTTTTAAGAGATATATACGGATTTAATTATTTAAATAGTATGAAATGCTCTGCATTATTATTTAAAACAAAGAAAATAGAGGAACAACTTATAGAATTTAGTGGATTAAAAAAAAGTGTCCTTCTTCAAATCTATAAATCATTTCACAAAGAACATCAAAACCGAGAAAATGGAATGCTTCAAAATATTTTTAATTATTGTAAGCTAAATCAATTTAATCAAGGAGTATTTTTACTTGGTTTTGCTCACCGAAAATCAATAATTGAGAAAATTGAAAATCTTCAAACTACAAACGAAATAAAATTGAACTGGAAGTTTTATGAAGGTCAGACATAGTCTTTACGTTCTATTTAACACCGGTCAGAGACCAGCGCTATTTCGCAGGCGCTATTTAGTTTACACAGAACAACAAACCATAAACAACAAACAACCCCAAACACCAAACCCCAAACATCCTATATAAACCTCCCCGTATTCCCCACCTTCTTTTTCTTCATCTCCCCCGGTGTTCCCGCAAATACCAAATTACCACCACCCTCGCCTGCTTCCGGACCGAGATCAATAATCCAGTCGCAGCTTTTTAATACGTCGGTATTGTGCTCGATGACAATGATGGAATGTCCTTGTTCAACAAGTGCGTTGAAAGACGCCAATAGCTTTTTGATATCGTGAAAATGCAAACCTGTAGTAGGTTCATCGAAAATAAATAAGATACTGCCTTGCGATTTTCCTTTGCCAAGGAAAGAAGCCAGTTTCACCCTTTGTGCTTCACCTCCGCTCAAGGTGTTGGATGATTGTCCGAGTTTTACATAACCCAAACCTACATCTGATAAAGGCTGAATCGCTTTGGCAATCACAATAGCATTTTTATCATTATTCTGAAAAAAAGCAATCGCTTCATCCACACTCATCTCCAGTAAATCATGTATGTTTTTTCCGTTGTAGGTTACTTCGAGCACTTCTTCTTTGAATCGCTTGCCTTTACATACATCACATTCGAGATGCACATCGGCTAGGAATTGCATTTCTACCACTTGTTCGCCTTCACCTTTACAGGCATCGCATCTGCCGCCGTCAACATTAAATGAAAAATGCTTTGGCATAAAACCACGCATCTTACTCAAAGGCTGTGAGGAATACAAATCCCTTATTTCATCATAAGCTTTTATATAAGTAATTGGATTGCTCCTACTAGATTTACCAATTGGGTTTTGATCAATCATTTCAATCTGAGTAATGCTATCGATATCACCGGTAATGTTACGATAAGAGCCGGGCTTGTCTGTAAAATCACCTTTGAGTTTTTTTAAGGCAGGATATAATATCTTTTTAACCAAAGTTGTTTTACCACTTCCACTTACACCACTAACGGCACAGAGTACATGTAATGGGAATTCTACTTTTATATTTTGCAGGTTGTTTTCTCGTGCACCTTCCACCACAATACTGCTGTTCCATTTTCTTAATACTTTGGGTGGCTCAATTTTGTATTCGCCTGATAAATACATTCCCGTCAGACTTTTTTTATTAGTGATAATTTCATTGTAATCACCGGAAGACGTTACTTCTCCACCCAAATGACTCGCCAAAGGACCCATATCAATAATATGATCGGCTTCGCGCATCATCATTTCATCATGTTCTACGACTACAACTGTATTGCCCAAATCTCTGAGTTCTTTCAAAACAGCAATCAGTCTTTCTGTATCGCGACTATGTAAACCTATGGAAGGCTCATCTAAAATATATAATGAATCGGTTAAGTTACTTCCCAAACTTCTAGTCAATTGTATGCGTTGACTTTCACCACCACTTAATGAATTGGCTAAACGGCTTAAAGACAGATACCCCAAACCAACATCAATCAATGTTTTTAACCGATGGTGAATTTCAATCAGGATTCTTTTAGCTACTTGGTTATCGTATTCACTCAATTTCAAATTATCAAACCATGTCTTCAAATCTTTAACCGGCCATTCGCAGAGTTCGCCGATGTTCTTGCCTCCAACCTTTACATATAAGGCTTCTTTTCTTAAACGGTAACCATTGCAATCCGGACATAAAGTTCTGCCTCTGTATCGGCTCAATAAGACACGGTATTGAACTTTGTATAAATTCTGTTCTACTTCCTTAAAGAAATCATTGATGCCGTTTACATGTTCATTACCATTCCACAAAGCATCTAATTGCGTTTTGCTCAAATCAGCAATAGGTTTATGAACAGGGAAATCAAATTTCTTTGCGGAACGTATAAAGGCATCTTTCCAGATACTTAGTTTTTCTCCTTTCCATGGAGCTACTGCATCTTCATATAAACTGAGATTGATATTGGGAATCACCAAATCACGATCAACACCCAATACTTGGGAAAAACCTTCACAAGTAGGACAAGCGCCAAATGGATTATTAAAAGAGAACAAATTAGGAACAGGCTCTTCAAACACCAAACCATCCAATTCGAATTTATTGCTGAACGATACTGTTTTTTTATCATTCACCAATAATTGCATGGAACCTTCACCTTCATAGAATGCTGTATTGACTGAATCAGCAATGCGATGTAAATCGTCTTCATCAAAATCTTTTTTTACAATTCTATCGATTAATAAAAATGTTGGTGGGAAATCCTTTTTTGATTTTTTAAATTTCAATAATTCATGGCTAGTATCATTCAATATATCTTCAATCCTCAAAATTGTATTATTAAAATAAATCCTGGAGAATCCTTTTTGTAATAATATATTCAGCTCTTCAATTACTTCACGATTAGTACTCATTTTAAAATTAACCAGCATTAAAATCTTATCGCCATCATTTAATTTATTGATAGCATTCACCACATCAGCGACATCATCTTTTTTTACTTCATTGCCACTCACAGGAGAAATGGTTTTTCCGGCACGAGCAAATAACAAACGCAAGTAATCATAAATTTCTGTCATGCTACCCACGGTACTGCGAGGTGTTCTGGTAATTACTTTTTGTTCAATCGCAATAGCCGGACATAAACCATGAATATAATCCACATCAGGTTTATTCATTCGCTGCATGAACTGACGTGCATAGGCACTCAAGCTTTCTGCATATCGACGTTGTCCTTCTGCAAATAAAGTATCAATAGTTAGAGATGATTTTCCTGAACCGGAAACACCTGTAACTACAACTAATTTATTTCGTGGTATCGTCACCGTTATATTCTTCAGATTATGAACTCTGGCACCATGAATTACGATATCATTATTCCTGAGTAATGATTCTTTTTTCTTCTTTTCTGCTTTTACTGTTCCCATATAATAGTGCGAAAATAGGCTAAGAATGCGGATTTTACTGAGGTTTTAAGCCATGTTGATAAATATACTGCGTAAAACTACGTATGCTTTCTGAGCACTAGTACTCTATTTTTGATTTTTGGTAAAAAAAGTTTTAAAAATATTTTGAATCGGAAATTTTAACTCTATTTTTGAAGTCCAATATCCAAACGAAGTGAAAAGCCGCCATGAGGTTCTACACTAAGCAGCTTCTGCGAAATTTCTCTCTCATTTGGAATTTTTAAAACCAATGTCCTTAACCATTTAAAACTGTAGTTCTCATGAAAAACCTTTCCACTTTAACTGACCAGCAATTAGTTCGTTCTTACATGGACGGAAACGCAAACGCTCTTTCTGTATTAGTTGAGCGTTACAAAGACAAAATCTACACATCTATTTACCTTTTGGTAAAGGATAAGTATCTCGCAGAAGATATTTTCCAGGATGTATTTATCCGTATTATCGACACTTTAAGAGGTGGTCGTTATACAGACGAAGGAAAATTCTTACCATGGGCCATGCGTATCGCTCACAACATGTGTGTTGATCATTTCAGAAAAGTAAAAAGAAGCCCAAGCATCAAAACAAGTGATGATCATGATATTTTCGAAGTACTAAACTTCTCTGAAGCTGGTGCTGATCAAAAAATTATGGCTGGTCAAAGTCACGACCGTGTTAGAAAAATGGTAGACATGCTTCCTGAAGACCAGAAAGAAGTTATCATCTTACGTCATTATGCTGATTTAAGCTTTAAAGAAATCGCTGACTTAACAAACTGCAGCATCAACACTGCATTAGGAAGAATGCGTTATGGTTTGATTAACCTTCGCAAAATGATGACTGAAAAACAAATTGCCCTTTAATATTTTGTATACCCCTGAAACCATTTAGCAACTCTCATTCATTTGAGAGTTGCTATTTTTTTTGGAAAGTCTCAAGCCCGCAAGTTAACCACTTCAAATAATCAGATTTACTATCCGTATATCCAACAGGATGATTTAATAAAACCTCATCAGTGTTAATAATTGCATATAAAGGCTGCGCGTTATTAGCAAAATTCTCTGTTTCAAAAGTGGCCCATAAATCTCCATAAGTAACGATTTCTTTATTAGCGCCGTCCTTCGTTTTATAAGTAAACTGTTGTGCTACAGGCAAAACTTTTTTATCATCCACATATAATGAAACCACAATAAAATTATCAACCATCATTTTATTGACTTCAGCATCGCTCCAGATATTCTCTTCAGTTCTTCTACAATTCACACAGGCATAGCCCGTAAAGTCGAGTAAAATGGGCTTTTTCTCAGCTTTTGCCATTTCCAATCCTTCAGTATAATTCTTTGTACATCTCAAATTGAAAATACAATCTGATTTTTTTTCATAAATGCTGTAATATAACGGTGGCGGGAAGCCGCTGATTAATTTAAGATTCGCATATTTGGTATTGGTAACACCAGGAATCAAATACAAGGTGAAAAGTAAAACCGCAAAACCGAATATCTTTCTGGCCGTGGAAATACTTGAATTAGGATTATCATGTTTGAATTTGAGTTTGCCTAAAATATATAAACTCAATAAAAATCCAACGATGATCCAAACACCAATAAAAATCTCTCTCTTCAAAATCCCCCAATGTTTCACCAAATCTGCATTTGATAAAAACTTAAACGCCAATGCTAATTCAAGAAATCCCAAAACAACTTTTACTGTATTCAACCAGCCGCCTGATTTGGGAATAGAATGTAACCATTTTGGAAACATGGCAAACAATGCAAAAGGCAATGCCAATGCCAATCCAAATCCACCCATACCAAAAGTAAGCTGCATTGCGCCCCCGTTTGTGGCCAAAGAGCCTGCTAACAAAGAACCTAAAATCGGTCCGGTACAAGAAAAAGACACCAATGCTAAAGTTAATGCCATAAAGAAAATACCGATGATATTTCCTGCTCCTGCTTTACTATCGGCACCTGATGAAAAACTTGCCGGCAAGGTAATTTCATAAAACCCAAAAAAAGAAAAAGCAAAAAATACAAACACAACAAAGAACACAACGTTTAAATAAACGTTAGTGGAAATATTATTTAAAAACTCAGGATTGATAGAATCTAAAAAATGGAAAGGCAAACTCAGCAACACATAAATCAAGAAAATAAAAAAGCCGTATAAAAAAGCATTTGAAATACCTGCTTTTTTTGACTGTGCTTTCTTGGTAAAAAAGGAAACCGTCAAGGGTATCATCGGAAACACACATGGTGTCAGTAAGGCAATCAATCCACCCAAGAAGCCAATAAAAAATATGCCCATCAAGCTTTTCGACGTGGTGTCTTCTTCCGGCTTTTGATCAACACCACACTGGCTTAGCGGCTTATTAATATCAATAGAATTTTTTAAAATAGAAAATGTTTTATCTGCTGATGCACTTTGATTGATTACAATTTTAATTTTCTTCTCATCCGTGATGAAATTATTACCACTGGCCGCTTCGTATTTCAACAATATTTTTAATGCGGAAGGAAAATCGCTTTTGCAACTAATCAATTGAGTAAACACAAGACTATCCTGATAAACCATTTTTTGTTTGTTTTCAAAAACTTCGTCTTTTATACTAGTAGCTTTAGAACTAATTGATAATTGCGCTGCACTTAAACTAGAATCATCAATGACTACAACAGGACCGGCTAAATCTTCTGCGACATCTGTTGCATAAATATGCCAAGACTTAGGAATTTCACCTTTAACCGAAAGCTTGATTTGATTAGTATTTACCTTTTCAAAACCAACTGTCCATTTTATTGGAACAGCATCCATATTTTCACTGGAAACACTCATGGTTGTGCTATCCTGCGCATTAGCAATTATTGAAAATAAAAAAGCAATACAAAGCAGTGGGAAAAATTTATAAATCTTCATGTTGTAAAAATAAAAAATCCCGATTGATTTCGGGATTGAATTTGAAATTATAGTTATTTACTTTCCAACTTGATGGAAAAAGGAATTTCTTTTGGAGGCAGGCATCTTCTATCGTTGCAAACCATGTATACCACTGAACCTTTGATTACAGTATTGGCTGGGGATTTCAAGTTTACTTTCTGTACAAAATCAACTTTTTCATTATAAAACTTAAGTGTTGATTTAAAATTGGGGTCATAATGGCTTTCGAGTTTTCCATTTTCTTTCACTTTCCCGTCTAATTTCACCAATGGATTTTTTACGAAAGTAAAGCTAGTGGGTTCGGGGCCCTCGCCTGCTTGTTGTGAGTAGATATGCCAATTCCCATCAACAGCTGCAGTCATGTGAAGTTCATATTGCTTGGCGGAAATTTTAGTAGCGGTAAATGTCCAGGTTACAGGATTTTCCACTTGGGCAAATCCAATGTTAACAATGAACAAGAATATTAATGCAAAAACTATTTTTTTCATTACGATTTTTTAATGGTTGTAAATATATACACTGAATATTTTTATTCGAACTAATAAATGTTAAATCATCACGGCATTCAACTGAAACAATGAATTGAAAACAATTTTACCATCTTGATTGGCCAAATCCTTACTGCAGGATCTTTCAGGATGTGGCATCATGCCAAATACATTCCTGTTTTCATTGCAAATACCAGCGATATTGTCGGTAGTGCCGTTAGGATTGGCAGCTTCTGTAATGTCGCCATTTTCATTACAATACTTGTAAATGATTTGATTATTGGCATATAATGTATCAAGAACCGCTTTTTCTGCAAAATATCTTCCCTCTCCATGTGCAATTGGGATTTGTAAAGGCTTCTGAGATGCATCAAGCATGTCTTTCAAATACACATTTTTACAAACAAACTGCTGATTCGCATTTCTCAGCAATACACCGGGAAGCAAGCCACTCTCACAAAGTATCTGAAACCCATTACATACACCAAGTACTTTTCCTCCTTGATTGGCAAAATCAATCACACTTTGCATCATCGGGCTGAAACGTGCTATGGCGCCACATCTTAGGTAATCGCCATAACTGAATCCACCCGGTAAAACAATACAATCTTCAGTAGAAAACATGCTGATATCCTTGTCTTTATGCCAAAGCGTGATAACTTCTTTATTCAAATCTTGCTGTAAAGCTTCAATCATGTCTCTATCGCAGTTTGAACCCGGGAAAACGACTACTCCAAATTTCATTTCTAATGTTTTAATTGTAATGAGTCACAAATCTACATCAAGCCAATTAATGTATCACAAAATAATATCCCATAATTGTGGCTAAAATAAAAAGCGACCAGTGAGAAAATACCGGAAACCATCTCCTCCCGGGAAAATGAAAGGAAGAAGCGGCCATTACTGAAAGTGGAATGAGTGTTAACAGATAAAAACCCATACCTGAATGGCGATTTAAAAATGGGAGCATCAACGCAAAAAACAAAAAAAGGAAAATTATGGTCCAACTTTTACGGGATTGCACCAGCAATTTTCTCATATTATTTTGTATAAACACAAATCCAATGAAAACAGTTATCAAAACAATTAGCAATGCCAACCAATCATATATTGTAAATTGAATTTTGGGTAAACTCACCCCTAAAATAGGATTCAATAATTTGGTGTTGTACCTCAATAAGAAAATGGCAGACCAAAACAAATAGGTTGGAGTAAGTACACCAAGAATTACAATGATCCATTCTGGCAATCTAAACGCTCTGGTTATACTCAACCCGAAAAATATCAACAACAAAAAAACTATAGAAGGAAAATAAATGAGCATGCTTAATCCTAGCATTAAACCTATGTTGTAAAATGTTTTATTAGCTTCTTGTACGTGTTGCAATTTGCATAATCTTGCTATAATTAAAATAAACAATGTAGCCACCATCATCAGCGAGCTCAACACATACCATTGGGAAAATAAAGACGTAAACAACAAATAACACATAGCCGTGAGATGATTGGGCTTGGAATATAATTTATTCTTGTTTACAATTTCATTTAATAACAACGACTGAATATAAAGTAACAAAAATGCCAGTATCGCAAACATCATTTTATTTCCTTTGAATGCGACATTGAGTGAATCAATGCAAATTTTGTACAAATAACTATCTTCTTTGGATACCACAGGCATTACGGGATGCATGAACATTGGCCATTTGAGCATCAATCCATAAATCAACAACAAGAAATTATTAAAAGGAAGATTCGATTTAAAGTTGCCTAACACAATTAGAATGATTTGTTTAAAAGATAGTTAACTGCAAAAATGCTTAAATAATTGAACTTAAAAAAATGTGATTCAAGTATTGGAAATTAAAGCTCTATTTTGGCAAATCCTATTTTATTAAAATATAAAAATGGAATCACAATCAAATTAGCCCCAACTTGCTTTGCGAGTTTGGGCATGAATTCATAATTACGTTGCTCATTTCTAATGATAGGAAATTTTCTGCTACTACCATCAGTTGAAAGTGCATAG
>CALCNY010000031.1 GCA_937897585.1 uncultured Chitinophagaceae bacterium
CTAAAGCGTAAAATTAATTAAAAAAACTATTGGTTTTTAACACAGAATCTTTGTGGCAAAATTACCCCAATAAAAAAACCGGCAACTAGAAGCTACCGGTTTCAATGATATCATTTGTTTCAAATTACATTTTAAGAATTCTGAATTCAACTCTTCTATTGAGCTGACGACCTCCATCAGTAAGATTTGAAGCAATTGGTGTTGTTTCTCCATAACCTTTAGAAACTACTCTATCTGCTTTTATTCCTTTTGAAATCAAATATTGTTTAGAGGCGAATGCTCTGTCATCTGACAATTTCAAATTCTCGCTGTAACCGCCAATAGCATCTGTGTGAGCAGATAATTCAATTTGTACATTCGTGTTAGCCAACATCATTCTGGCAATTTTATCAAGTTCGGTGTATGATTCAGCACGTAAGATTGATTTACCAAAATCAAATAAAATATTGTTAGACGACAAGATTTGACCTTCTTTCAAACTATCCAAGCTGATACTGCCAATGCTATCCATGTTGCTTCTGATCACATTACCACTAGAATCCAACAAAACTTTATTGTCTTCTACTACTGGATATAAATAAAGATCTCTGTGAATTTCTTTGTAAGTACCAAAATCAGATAAATCAAGGGTGTCAATTACAGAGAAAAATTTCTCAGCTGATGCTCTGATAGAATACTTTTTACCATAAGGCAAAGTTACTTTGTAAGCACCATTTGGAGCGGTAATGGCATTACCTTCGCTAGTTTCACCTGGTACCAAATCATAAAACAATTGAGCATCCATTGGTTCTTTTGTTTGACCATTGAATACTTTACCATAAACCATTACAACAGTTTTTGGCTTTTGTGATTCACTTAATTTAGTTTTTACCAAATCAGTTCCGCCAAGAGTTTTTGTAGTTGTAGATAAATACCCATAATCACCTTTTGCATCAACTGAAAAATAAGCATCCCAACCAGCTGAATTTATTGAATCACCCATGTTAACAGGCACGCTCCAATTTTTCCATGTACTATCCAAACGCTTGGTCATCCAAATATCATAATCACCTTTGCCACCTGGGCGGTTACTTGAAAAATACATAGTAGCCATATCTGAAGCAAGGTATGGACTGATTTCATCGTAATCATCCATGTTGATGTTGTTACCTAATTTCTCAGGAGTAGACCAAGTTTCTGTATCTCCATTTAATTTGCTTACATAGATGTCATTTAAGAAACTATTCTTTTCTTCAGAGAAATATAGAAATAAAGTCTTTCCATCATTAGCCATTGAAGCCCCCATGTACTTATCAACTGCCATTCTATTGAAGCCTGAAATTTTAAGTCTGTTAGGATTCCCCCAACCATTTTCAGTTTTGTTGCAAATTGAAAATCCTTTACCAACATATTTACCATTATCAAAAGCGCCTCTGATTAAGATTCTGTTACCATCCGGAGAAACCCAAAAAATAGCATTGTCTTTATTTGTATTAATAGGTGCGCCTGCTTGAATGGCTTGTCCCCAATTTCCAGATTCATCAAGAGTTGAATACCAAATATCCTGAGCTAATTTATCAGTTTTATATGCAGCATTTTTAGGATTACCTTCCACAACAAAATAAAGATAGTGTCCATCAGCAGAAATGGTAGGCCTGATTTCAGAATATAGAGAATTTACTTTTGCTCCAAGGTTTTCATATGCAGGCTGGGCAAATACACTCAGAGAACTGATTGACACCAATGTTAGGATCAATATTTTTTTCATTTGTATTTCTTTTGTTTTTTTAACTTTTTTCAGAATTAATTTGGGGTTGAATGGTATCAGCAGTGATTACCAGAAATTCATTTTTTTATAAAATCTTGTACCTGGACTCGTGTAACGCTTGTACGTATAGATTAATGCAATCTCACTACGCTTTGCAGTATAAGCTGTGAATTTTTTTGAATTCAAAGGCAGCTCATATGAGTAACGTAAATTGGCAATTTTTCCAATATTTAAATTAAAGTAAGGCATCAAAGTTTGGAAGTTTCTTGTATAGAAACCATAATTCAAATTGATTTTACCCACTGGATTGATTTTGTAGAATTCCAATCCAGACCAGAATGCAACGATTTGAGCGCTGTCTCCATTTAGCTTGCGGCTTCTGTAATACAATCCTTCTTGCCAGTACATGTTCTTTTGAACAATGCCATAGTTGTTATTCAAACGTAAGCGAAGTATTGAGTGAGCTGTTACTCTGTGACGCAATTTAGATTCATTATCAATACTTCCACGAGGATCATCTTTAGGATAAGCCAAATGATGCATCGCACCACCTAATTCAAACATTACCGCATCAGTGTTCATAGCGTAATAAGCACCTCCATTGAAATCTAAATAGTTATTAGATCCTTTTTGTGGTGTTGTTGAATATGGAAAAGGATATCTGAAACCTCCACCGGAAATTTCTCTATCATATTCATTGCCTTTGGTTTCATCTAAGTTGTCTTCAGCATAAGTAGCCTGAATTCCGAATCCAAACATCTTATTGCTTTTGTTGTAAAAATGACGGGCTATTGATGCAGAAAAGAATTTTGCATCTAAAGGACTTTTACTACCGCTGTATTGATAGAAATTTAAACCGGCACCCCAATAGCCATAAACTCTTGATTTTTTGAACACTTCATCTTTACCTTCTTTCATAGGCTTAGTTGAAGTAGCGGCATCAGTTTTGGTTGTTTCTTCATCACCACTGCTTTTGTATTTTCCAAACTTACCATCCAAACTTACGTTAAGATGATTCATACTTGCAGCATTGGTTTGTTGTGCACTGTATAATCCGGCTAATCTTATTTTACCATCAAATCTACCGGCAAGGCTGGGATTAAACTGAATCGGCGCAGAGCCAATTTGAGAAAATCTTGCATTTTGTGCAAAAATGTTTACTGAGAAAAACAACATTAAAACGATCAGAAATTTCTGACTTTTCATAAAATTTAATTTAGTCTACTTTGATATTTAATTTTGGTATTTATACTGATTTATTTTTTTTCCAGTTGTGAAATTAACCACTTTGGTGTTACCTGCTACAGATTGATATTCCGGAATTAAATCCTTTATCACCACTCTAAATAATTCAGGCTCGTAAAAACCTTCCAAAGATTTTAATTTCGCAATGATATTTTCAGCTTCCTGCAATTGCACCATACTTTCCTTGCTGATCATTATTTTTTCATGGTGTGTTTCCTTCATTTTCTCATTTTTAGAAAACACTTCTTCATATAATTTTTCCCCTGGACGCTCACCAATGAATTCAATTTTTATATCAACATCCGGAGTGTAACCAGCCAGACGTATCATATTTTTTGCCAAATCTACGATTTTTACGGGTTCGCCCATATCAAAAACAAAAACTTCTCCTCCATCTGCCATTACTGATGCTTCCAAAACCAACTGACAAGCTTCCGCAATGGTCATAAAATAACGAATCATTTCAGGATGAGTTACTGTAACAGGCCCACCTGCTTGTATTTGTTTTTTAAACAACGGAACCACAGAACCATTGGAACCCAGTACGTTACCAAAGCGCGTTACCACAAAACATGTTGAACTTTTACTAGAAGAGAATGCCTGCACAATAATTTCAGCCAGTCTTTTTGTTGCGCCCATTACGCTGGTTGGATTAACTGCTTTATCCGAAGAAATAAATACAAATTTTTCTGCTTTGAAACGAATCGCTTGTTTTGCAATGCTCCAAGTACCAAAAACATTGGTTTGAACGGCTTCCCAAGGAAATTGCTCCATCAACGGCACATGCTTATAAGCTGCGGCATGATAAATGAAATTGGGAGCATATTCAATGAATACGTTTTCCATCAACACTTCGTTGCGTATATCGGTAAGAATAAAACGATACTGAACTTTTGGATGTTTTCTTTTCAACTCTTGTTCCAAATCATACAAAGCACTTTCTGAAAAATCAACACATACAATTAATGTGGCGTCGTGTTCTGAAAGTTTGCGAACAATTTCACTTCCTATCGAACCAGCAGCTCCAGTTACCATTACCACTTTGTCTTTAAGATTTTCAACCACATGCTCATCATACAATTGAATTGGCTTTCTGTTCATCAGATCATTAATATCAATCGATGCCAATTTATCCAAATTAAAATTGGAATTGAACATTGTTTGAATTGAAGAAATCTCCTTAATTTTTACATTGTATGGTAGTGTATCTTCTAAGAATTTAGATTTTCTGGCTGGTGTTAATGTTTTATTGGCGATAATGATATCAGTAACACCACTCTTAACGATTTCGTTTTTAATATCCTTTGATGCATCGATCACTTTTACACCACCGATAAAACGACCAATTTTCTTTTTATCATCATCTAAAAAAGCAACAAGCTTGTACTCATCTTGATATTGAGTACTGATTGATTTTTTTAAAAAAACACCCAATTCTCCTGCTCCGTAAATCAAAAGTTTTTTCTGATCGGTAACTTTTTTAGACTTATTGTAATAAAAATAAAGATAGCTGATGATAAAACGACTACCAATGATGTAGATTGAAGTAATGAAAAAACTGATGATGAAAATCTCAGGCTTTAAATGATGTTTGGGAGGAAATAAAACACCTGAAGCTGCACTAAAAAAATGAACCAACAAAAGTATAAAAATCAGGTTGAGATAATCTTTGCTACTGAAAAAACGAATCACTTTTTTATAAACACCAAAAAATACCCATGCAGAAGCACCCAATGTAACGTGAATGGCTACGCGATAAAAAATGGTATGTATTGGAAAAATAGTTACAGAAAGTAATCTGTAATTGGCTAAAAGTGCTGATAACAAACCAAATGTAATCAATATCTGATCGCCCAATAGTACAAACTGGGACGGCCTGATTGATTTTTTGTTAAGTATTTTCATTTTAAAAAACTTTTAATCTCTGCAATAACGCTAGCCAATACATCGTCAGACAAATTGGATCCGCTAGGAAGACACAAACCTGTAGCAAAGAGTATATCTGATACTCCATTGATATAAGCTTTGTTTTCAGCGAACACAGGCTGTTGATGTAATGGTTTCCATAGTGGACGGCTCTCTATGTTGTGTTTTTCCAAATGCAATCTTAATGATTCGTTTTTTCCGGCTGCAAATTGTTTTTCATTAAACAAAATTGTTGTCAGCCATCGGTTCGAATAAAACCCTTCGGGTTCTTCTAGAAAAGTTATCCCTTCTATAGTTCCCAATTCATTTTTATATATTTCAAAAATTTCTCTTCTTCTGTTTATTCTATCTGTTAATACTTCCATTTGCCCCCTACCTATTCCTGCACAGATATTACTCATTCTGTAATTAAACCCAATTTCTTTATGTAAATAATAAGGCGCGGGTTCTTTTGCTTGGGCTGAAATATGTCTTACTTTTTTCACCATTTCAGCATCATTGCTGGCAAAAGCGCCACCACCACTCGTTGTAATAATTTTATTTCCATTGAAACTGAGGATAGCGGCTTCTCCAAAACTTCCACAAGGCTTATTATTAAATCTGCTACCCAAAGCCTCCGCCGCATCTTCAATTATGGGGATACCATATTTTTTTGCGATTGAAACTATCTTATCCATTTTTGCAGGCATCCCGTACAAATGAACTACGATAATTGCAGCTGGTGTTTTCCCCAATTTAATATGCTCAGTTATGGCTTGTTCCAGTAATTCAGGGTCCATATTCCAGGTATCCGATTCACTGTCTACAAAAACCGGAATGGCTCCGCAATACGTAATCGGAAATGCCGAAGCTGCAAAAGTAAAACTCTGACAAAGAACTACATCTCCCGTTTTGATACCTAATGCTACCAGTGCTAGATGTAACGCACCAGAACCAGAACTTAAAGAAACAATCCCATTTACTGAAAGATAATCAGTAAGTTGTTTTTCAAAAGCATCAACATTTGGACCAAGAGGTGCCACCCAATTAGTACTAAATGCTTCATTCACATACTCTTGCTCTTTTCCACCTAAATGTGGAGATGATAACCAAATTCTACTCACAAAAAAAAATTAAAAAAGCCAGTATAGATTAGTGATTTCGATGGGACAGAAATAAAAATATTCACTAAATTAAGCAACTTTTACTAAAAATTAACTTTTATTGAGTTACTAAATTATTAATGGGCCATTTTATTTGAAGAAATTCATTTTTTCAAATAAAATGGACTTTTACAGATAAATTTAAACTTGAGATTTTAATGAAACTTAATCGGCTTGGCTGGAATGCCTACTGCTGTACAATTTGAAGGTAATGTTTTAGCTACAACGGCTCCGGCACCTACAATTGTACTTTCTCCGATTTCAAGCTGGTTTATGATTTTGGCACCTGTTCCAACGTATACGCATTCTCCTAAAACTACTTCTCCTGAAATATTTACTGTAGGCATAAATGAACAGTAATCTCCGATCACAGAATCATGGCCAACGGTGCAACTAAGATTTAAAATCACATGCTTTCCAATATTAATATCTATGGTAATGAGACAACCAGCACAAATAATGCTTCCTTCTCCAATTGTCACGTTCCTTTTTCCAAAAGCTACATTGGGATGCATCAAAACTGGGAATTTCAATTTGGGATTTGAAATTTGTTCTACGATTTTTTTCTTTACAACAGGATTACCTATTGCGAACACCACATAAAGTTCTTCGTTGTAATTATTCAAAGTAGAGGTTCCACCTAAAAAAAATTGGGAGTCAATATGTTTTACATGCGAAAAATCATCATCAAAAAAACCGACAAAATTCCAATCACCACCAGCTGCATTTATTTCTTCAATCAGCCATTCCACTTCTCTACCGAATCCACCGGCACCGAATATCGCAATTTTCTTCATTTTTATTAGTTTGTGTTACTTCCTTTGAAAGCCTCCATTGTCGCTTGACCATCTTGACTGATTCCTTCAGACTTGATGATTTTCATGAAAGTCAAAAATACTATTTTTACATCAAGAAGGAAAGACACGTTATTTACATACCAAACATCCAGTTCAAATTTCTTTTCCCAGCTAATGGCATTTCTTCCATTGACTTGCGCCCAACCGGTAATTCCGGGTTTCACTAAATGACGTTTTTTTTGTGTTGTAGAATAATATTGAAGATATTCTACCAGTAATGGTCTTGGCCCAATAACACTCATGTCGCCTTTTATTACATTAATTAACTGTGGCAACTCATCTAAAGAAGTTTTTCTGATCATTTTACCCACTTGGGTCAGTCGTATTTCATCTGGCAACAAATGACCTTTTTCATCTTTCTCATCAGTCATCGTTTTCAACTTTAATAACTTGAAAAGTTTTTCATTTTTGCCCACACGTGTTTGTACAAAAAACAAACTTCGATGTCCTGAAATAACCATCACTAAAATAACCACAACAAATACCGGAGCCAATACAAAAATGGCTACCAATGAAATTGATAGGTCAATGCATCGCTTTATAAAATTCACATACATTTTTTCAGGATTTTGTTGTTTTCAATAATTGCTGATATTCTTGAAGCATACAATTCCAAAGATAGGATTGAGCATAACCCGTTACTATTTTTTCTTTAATGGTTTCTGCAAATAGTCTTGTCTTTATAGGATTATTTCTCGCTTCCATCATTGCAGTAATTAATGCTGATATATTTTTAACCGAAACAAGCCACCCATCTTTTCCATGATTTACAATTTCATTGCAACCGTTGATGTCAGATAATATCAGAGCACATCCCATAGCACCTGCCTGCATCGGTACATTTGGAAATCCTTCTCTGTAGCTTGGAAAAACAAGCACCTGCGATGCCGCCAGATAAGGCCTTATATCTTTTTGAAATCCACAAGAGATAATAGCATGATGAGTTCTTAATAGCTGAACATACTTTTCATCTAATGGATCCAAATGAGGC
>CALCNY010000032.1 GCA_937897585.1 uncultured Chitinophagaceae bacterium
ATACATCCAATTATTTAAAAATTTCAGGCTCATTGCACTTTTACGTTGTAATGAATTATAATGCTAAATTAGAAATTCAAGGTGCTGTAAGATTATATAAACAAGCAGGATTTATTTCGAGTAATGTAGGTGAAAGTCCTGGTGATAACTACGCTGCTTTTCAATTTAAAGGTGCTGAAAATGTAGTTTTAGGTCCAAAGTCTTCAGTTGGATTTTACAGAACTAATAGTTCAATACCATACACTTATTCCTTCCAACAAGTGGATGCCAGAAAAGATTATAAGAATGTTGTTCTGGCAGGTATATCAACAGATAAAATATTTTCGCCTGATTCTACTATTATTTCAGGATATCTTTATGATACATTAACAGCTCAAAATGGACCAGGAAGGGCTTTACTAAACAAAAGCATTGTAAAAGTAGGAAGGTTAGTATTGTCGGACACTTTACTCTTAGCAAATTCTACAATGATTGTTGACAGTTCTGTTTCTTGCAGGAATTTTTCTGGTACAGGAACAAATGCCTTTGCTACTCCTCAATATGGTTCATTTTTAGGCACAGATTCTTCTAGGCTAATTTTATCTGGATTAGGTAGAAGCGTTTCTTCTTATGACAGTCTAAGATTTTCGCCTGGAGGAAAGTTCCTCAATACGTTGACTTTAAATAAAAATGCAAAGGCCATTTTAATAGATTCGTTAAGCATAGTTGGAGGCATAAATCCCGGAGTATTAACAGTTGATACTTTAGCTATTTTGAATACAAGTGGACTACTAACATTAAAGTCTGATGCTTTAGGAACAGCAAGAGTTGGTATTACCAAAGGAACAATTTCTGGAGATGTTACCGTTGAAAGATACATTACTCCCAAAAAAGCTTGGAGATTGTTGACGATGCCAACTAAGCATAATTTGCAAACTATAAAACAGGCATGGCAGGAAGGAGCTACTTTATCATCTCAAAATCCTAATCCTGGTTATGGGGTACAAATCACCAGTAATCTTCCTTCAGGTTATACAGATCCTACTACTTTTGGATTTGATACGATTAGTCCTTCTCCATCTATCAAGACATGGAACACTGCATTAAACAGATGGGATGGTATTGTTTCAACTACGAATGTTGCTGCACCAACTGCATTTAACGGAAAATTTGATACATCTAAAGCTTATATGACCTTTATAAGAGGAGATCGTTCAGTTACAGGATTGACACAACTTCCAACAGCTACCATCTTAAGAGAAAAAGGCGCTTTAATTACAGGCTCACGTACTTATTCTAATTTGGGTACTGCAGATTCACAATTCATCGCCATTCCTAATATTTATGCTAGTCCGGTTGATTTTCAAAATCTGACCCGTCAAAACATTGGGGCTACGTTTTTTCTCTATGATCCTAAATTATCTACATACGGCGGATATCAAAACATGTATCTGTTGGGTAATACAGTTTATTGTAGTGCATGTGATGTGGGAAGCAGTTACTACCCCAGCACTAATTATGCTATTCAATCGGGGCAGGGTTTCTTGGTTCAAAGAATTGGAGGAGCCGCTGGCACAATAGTGTTTAATGAAAGCAGCAAATCTACTCAAGGAAATCTGGTTTCAAGAGAGATGGACAATGCGAAAAGTTTACAAGTTTTATTATACAAAAAACAAACTGCCGAAGATCAATTGTGTGATGGCTTTCTTTCAATTTTCGGAAATGAATTTTCTGCTAGTGTAGATCAAAATTATGCTTCAAAGATTTCTAACTTAAATGAAAATCTGTCCATCAAAAAATATGACAAGTTGATTTCAATTGAAACAGCACCTGAATTAACTGCAAACGATACCATTTTTATGAACATGGCACAAATGAAATTGGCTAATTATCGTTTTCATATTATACCAAAAAATGTTGCAGCATCAGGTCTAGTAGGTTATCTGGAAGATAAATTTTTAAATACCACTACTGCTTTTAATCTTACTGATACCACTAGTATATCATTCGAAATAACAAATGATGCCGCTTCTTATAGTTTGGATCGTTTTAGACTTACTTTCAAGCCATTGGCTCCTTTATCTGCACATTTTATTAATATAAAAGCGATTAAAGAAGATAAATCAAATCAAGTGTTGTGGGATATGGCCAATCAGGAAAATGTAGCTTCTTATAATGTTCAACGATCAATTGATGGAATGAATTTTACTACGATTGGAAATATTGCTGCAACTACAAATTTATCATATCATTTTTCAGACACTCAATTAGGTTCAGCTAAAACTTATTTTTATAAAGTTCAAAGTGTATCAGTTAATGGGGAGTTGGTAGAAAGCAAAATTGTAAAACTAATTATGACTGAATCTCTGGCATCGATAGAAATCAGTCCTAATCCAGTTCGAATCAGCGGAATGTTGAATATTGACATGAAAAATCTGCCCGTAGGAAATTATAATTTGATGATTTATGACAACTCGGGTAAAAAAGTATTGAGTAGAAAACTAACAAATCATGCTAGTGAAGATAGTTATCAATTTGAATTGCCTAAATCAATAAAGAAAGGCTCTTATGAAATGATAATGATTCAAAATGATTTGAAATTTAGTTCAAGTTTCATCGTGCTTTAATTAGAAATAATTTTAAAAACTTGCATTCACAAGATTTTTAATTTATTTTTAACGTTGTAAAAGCCATTAGATATCGTTGCCGGTAACGTTGCCGATGTTTGTGTTTGATTTTTTTTCAATCAAAACAAATAATTGGTTTAAATATTTTAAAATAAGAAGTTTATAAATAGATTTATTTCAATTAATTATCGATCTATTTATTAACTTTCTAAGCATAATTTGTTTCTTATTGGATATTTCAGTGTAGCTAACCGTACCTCCTAAACTTACACTTTTAAATTTCCAATGAGCTTCCCCCCAACCAAAGAAGACTATTGATTTTTAAACTAAGTACATTTTAAAATTTTTAATTTTAATTCATTTGTCATGATGTCAAATTTACATTTGCAGTTAAGCAAAACAAACAGTTCTTTTAACTTGATTTCTAAAAAAATCAAAACATTATTTAGCAGCGGCTTGATGATTCGATCAGTTGCTTTTAGTTTTGTTTTACTCATTTTTTTGCAAGAAAAAACTATTGCACAAAAAACTGTTTTTACTGATAATTTTGACAGAGGATCAGGTACAGCCTCAGCATTCAGCAATGGAGGAACTCCATCAATGACATATTCAACAGTTACAACTTCTACTGGTACTGGATCAGGTGCTATTACCAGATTCAACCAAATATCCGGTTCAAATTATGCAGCACAAATTCTTTCTGGTGATAATAATACAACAACCACTACTCAAACTAGCGGTATAACTTATTTCTCCGGTGCAGTGAGTAATTTTTCATCAGGCTACAATTCTACTCTAAGTAGCAATACATCTGATGTAGTTTGGACCTTTCATATGAGAACAAACAGAGGTACTGCAAATCCTTTTTCTGGATGGGGTGCTGGTAACTACGCCGGAGCTTTTGTTTTGGGTTGTACCAATAACTCATTCACCAGCGGAACAGGAGGAAATGGCTACGCAATTTCTATGGAAAGAGCAGGTGCCTCTGGTACTAACAATAACTTCAGACTTATCAAATTTAATGGTGGATTAAATGGTACCAGAACGAACGTTATTGTAACAGATACCACAGTATTTAAATTAACTACAGCTCAAAATCAGGATTGGGTATCAATAAAAGTTTCATTTACACCTGGTACCAACACCTGGAAATTATTTTTAAGAGACGATGGCGCTACTGCTAATACAGATTTCTCTACAGGATTAACCCAAA
This sequence comes from uncultured Chitinophagaceae bacterium, assembly GCA_937897585.1. Taxonomy (GTDB): domain Bacteria; phylum Bacteroidota; class Bacteroidia; order Chitinophagales; family Chitinophagaceae; genus Ferruginibacter. Next base: position 3,820 of record CALCNY010000032.1, read on the forward strand.
TAACAGATACAATTACAAGAGCTTCATCAGTTAGAGATAGTACCTATTCTAAAGGATCTCTTCCCTATTTTGGAGGTATTTTTAACCATGGTTCAAGTTCTACATACACTGGTAATACTTTGTTTTTTGACAATGTTTCAGTTACATTAAACACACCTACAATCTATAGCCCATCAGCATCATCTTTATCTGGATTTATTTATGGCTATGGTACTGGTCCATCAACAGCTCAATCAGTCAAAGTAGGAGGGCGATATTTAACTAGCAATCTCTCCGTTACATCAACATCCAATTATGAGATTGCTACATCTTCAGGAGGTACATACTCAAGCAGTATTTCTTTAACTCCGGTATCTGGAACTGTAGATTCAACTTTAATTTATGTAAGATTAAAATCAGGATTGGCAGTTGCTTCATATAATAGCGATAGTATTAAAGTAACATCAACAAACGCCACTACATTAGCCGGCAGAGATAATGCGGCAATATTATTAAATGGCTCTGTTTCCAATCCTTCGATAGCGCTTTCGCCAACTTCGATTTCAAATTTTGCAGGCACAGCTGTAGGTGCGAATAGTAGTTCACAAAGCATTACTGTAACAGGGGTGAGTTTAGGTACAGATAGTATTACAGTAACACCTCCAACAAACTTCCAGATTTCAAAAGACAATAGTACATGGAGTACAAGTTCTTTCAAATTAGCCCCTGCTGGAGCTACACTATACATTCGTTTCAGTCCAACTGGTTCAGGAGCCATAACAGGAAGTATTGGTTTTGCTGCTACATCATCAAGTAATTCACCAACTTTATCTGTTACTGGTAGCTTAACAACTTACTATTACAGAGGAAGTAGCGTAGGTAATTTGGAATCTACTTCAAGCTGGACAGGAAATGCTGATTTGACTTCAGGTACAACACCTGCTGATTTTACAACAGCCGGAGTTACTTATAAAATAACAACAAATGCGACTACAACTGGAGCTTGGACGGTATCAGGTGCAAGTTCTAAAATTGTATTAGGAGATCCTACTGCAAGTGCAGTTACGCTCACGATAGCAACTGCAGGTGCTATTACAGGAACGATAGATATTTTAGCCGCATCATCTGGCTCTAATAATTTGGTTTTGCAAAATGCAACATTACCAACTTTTGGCACATTGAACGCAGGTAGCACTGTTACTTATAATGGTTCGAAACAAACTGTTTTAACAACTCCAACTTATGGTAATTTAACCATAACTGCTACTGACACTATTTTTCTGGCTGCATCATTATCTGTTACAAACTTATCAGTTAATGGTTCAGGGAAATTTGCATTGAATAATTCAACTTCAGGTAGAACACTAACTGTAACTGGAAACTATTCTGTAACTGGCACGGGGGGATTGACCAACACCGGTGGATCTTCAACATTTGGTATCAGTTTAACCGGTGCATCAAATACTATGGTCAGCTCAGCAACAGGTTCTGATTATGGTAAATCAAATATTACAATCACTGGAGCCTATACTTTAGTCGGTAATTTCGAATATCCTACAACTGTATCATCAAGAAACATTAGTGGTGCGGGTTCAATTGATTTGAGTAATTATTATTTGAATTTATCACAGGGTTATATTTCAATGACCAATATCACTACTTCTGCCAATAGTATTTTAAAAACAGGATACACCGCAACATCAAACAACCCATATCCTAGCGGTAAAACATGGAATGGTACAGTTGAATTTACTGCAACAGGTGGCGGATCTTTTTTACAAGCTGGTACATATAATAACCTAACATTTAGCAATACTTCAGGAATAGATTCTGCAAAAGGTGATGTTGTAATAAATGGAACGCTTACTACAACTGCTGGTGGTACGGTTGATATGGCAACATACGCAATTTCAGGAACGCTTTCTGGTCTTTCAAATGCAGGTACACTTAAAACTGCAAATTTGAGTTCAGCTCCTTATCCATCTAGCAAAACTTGGGGTGGAACTGTATTTTTAACATCTGCTACGGGTGGTCAATCTGTAGTAGGTGGCACTTACAATAATTTAACACTAGCCAATTCATCTGGTATCGATTCTGCTAGAGCAGATATCAATGTGAACGGCGCCTTCATAACTTATATTGGCACTTTTGATATGTCAACTTATGCTCTATTAGGTTCAATGTCTAGCGTAAGTCATAGTGGCTATTTAAAAACATCAAATACTTCTTCAACTCCAATACCTGCCTCTAAAACATGGGGTGGTACAGTTGAATTTGCAGGCTCATCAATAATAGTACCTGCTTCAACTTCGTATAACAATCTGGTAATTAGCAGTGCTACCGATACTTTGAAAAGCAGCTTAACTGTAAACGGAGATTTGACGATTTCGGGATCAGGTAGATTGATCGGAGAAAATGCAACCAGCAGATCAATTTCATTGGCTGGTAATCTTACTTCAACTGGTACTGGTGGTATATCAAATACCGGAGGTTCTCAAAGTTTCTCTTTTACACTATCTGGTGCTTCTAAAACAATTTCGATTACATCTACAAATAATAACTTTAGTAAAACCAACTTCAATATCACAGGTAGCTATACTTTAAGCTCTGACTTTACATTCACAAATGCTATTGCTTCTAGATATTTTGGTGGAACAGGTTCTATTGATATTTCCGGCAGAACACTGGATTTACAATTAGGATATCTGAATTCAACTACAACTACCACTAATAGTTCAACTATCATTAAAACTCAAAATACCAATACATCTTCACCATATCCTCTTCCTTCCGGCAAAACATGGAATGGTACAGTAAGATTCAATGCTTCCAATGGATTACAGTTTATTCCTGCAGGAACTTTCAATGATTTGTATTTTGATAATACTTCTGGTGTAGATTCTTTGAGAGGAAATGTAACGGTGAACGGAACTTTGGCCTTGGGTAGCAGCGTAGTAGCTACTACTAGTGCATATAAAGCCATTGCGAATGGTACATTAACCAGAGGTACAGGTTGGATTAATGGTAATTTACAAAAACTTGTAAGTACCCCTGCTACTTATTCATTTGAGGTGGGTGATGCGAATATTTATACTCCAGCTTCTTTAGTTGTTTCTGCAGTTTCTACATCAGGTAATCTAGTAGTAGCAGCTAAAACTGGATTGTCATCACAATCAGCAGTTTCTTCAATTGGATTAAATACTTCAATAGCATTGAACCGTTATTTTTCTCTAACAAGTCCTGATGGATTTGCAGGAACTTATGCAGGTACTTACACATATTCAAGTGCAAGCGATTTGTTAGGTTCGCCTACAATTAGTGCATTGCGTTCTGCAATAAATACTACAGGTTCAACTTGGGTTTATCCAGGTACAGTTTCAGGATCAACTTCAACAACAGTTACTGTTCCATCAACTTCTTCAATTGGAGATGTTGCATTTGCTTCCGTAAATAATATCACTGTAACTGCAGTTGATGCATCCAAACCAATTAACACTTCAGATCCGGTGTTTACCTATAATGTAACGAGTGGAAGTTTATCAAGTGGAGATGCGTTTACCGGATCATTATCAAGAACCAGCGGTGAAACTGCAGGTCTATATCAAATACAACAAGGAACATTGGCTATTTCGCCAAACAATAATAATTATGCTATAACTTTTGTTCCAGCAACTTTCACGATTTTAGGTGATGCAAATCCAGTAACATACCTTGCTTCAACTCATAAATCAAACAATATTGTCAGACTAACATGGGCATCTCCATTGGGTACTTATGATAATGTCTTGATTTTTGCCCGCCCTACAAGTGTTACCCATACCCCTTCAGGAAACGGTTCTGATTATAATAATGCCAACGCTGATATCAGCTTAGCCGGAATTTATGATACAGACAATTATTTGGTTTATGCTGGAACTGGAAATAGTGTAGAGGTTACTGGCTTAACAAATTTAACTAATTATAATTTTGTAGCTTATTCTTACAACGGGCCTACATTCTCTACTTCATCTAGCATAAATGTAACTACTGCAGTTGCTCCAACTACGTCTTTGGCTGCAGCTTATGGTAATGGCCAATCTGCATTGTCATGGACTAATCCTGTTTATTATGCTACTCAATCTAATTATTGGGATGAAGTAATGGTTGTTGCAAAATCAGGAAGTGATGTTGATCAAACACCTTCAGGTGATGGTTCTGCTTATACTGCAAGTGCAACCTTTGGCTCTGGCACTGATTTAGGTTCGGGTAGTTATGTTGTTTATAAAGGAACTGGAACATCAGCAACAATTACCGGTTTAACTAATGGTACAACTCAATACTTCAAAACTTTCGTAAGACACGGATCTTCATGGTCTGTTGCACAATCCGCAAATGTTACACCAAACATTTACTCGGTAGGTGATTTCGGTTCATACCAATCAGGTATGTGGACAACAACAAACACAAACTGGCGTAAATGGGATGGTAGTGCTTGGTCTGTAACTCCAACTACAGCGCCTACTGCAACTGACAATGTTTATATTCTAGCAGGTCATACTGTAAGAACAGACAATACAACTCGCAATTGTAAAAATCTTACTGTTGAAAATGGTGCCATCTTGAAATCAGATAGTTTGGTAAATAAAACATGCTTTATAAAAGTGTATGGTACAACAATCGATGTTAAATCAGGAGGTGCCATAGGAACAACTTTGAATGGCAACAGTGCTGATGGTATTGGCTTAGATGTTTTCAATGGTAACATGACCATAACTGGAAGTGGAACTGTTAACTTCTCAAGAATCAGATTTTCTGATAGTACAGCTACTTCAACGTTGACAATAGATAACGATGTGAAAGTGCACTATCATGGCTCTACCAACGCTGGAAATGCAGGTGCTATTTACACAAATACTCCAATGCCTACATCATATGCCGTAACGCATGTGTTAACGATAAATGCAGGCAAGACGTTGACTTTTGATCAGTTTGCTTGTTATACGCCTTTAAGTGGTGCTAATAACAATGCTGTAACTAATAAAATATTCAATATTAATGGTAACATGACATTCCTTGATGGTCCAATTTCTGGGAATACTGCAACTCCTTCTTCTGCGTTTGTTGGAAACCAAAATGGATATTTGAGTTTAGGAACTACTACCGGCAACACTACTACTATTAATATAGGATCTCAGGGTGCATTAAATGTTTCTGAATTTTATCCTAATGGAACTCAATCAGGAGATGCAATTGGAACTGGTGTAGCTATTTCTATTAATGTGGCTTCTGGAGGTAATTTGAATGTTTCAAAAATCGCTGATTTTAGAAATGCATCACAAACAGTAACCGGTGCAGGTTCATTTACACTTTCAAGTGGTGGTGTGATGAGAATTGGATCTGCTGATGGTATTACTGCTTCTTCTGCTGCAGGACCAATTAGAACAACTACTAGAACATATAATTCAGGTCATTATAAATATGAAGGTACTGTAGCTCAGGTTACAGGTAATGCTCTGCCTTCTTCTATTAATGCATTGACATTAAATAATACTGCTGGTCTTACATTGACAAATAACACAACTGCTTCCGATTCATTGGTTTTGGCTGCAGGTGTTCTTAATACCAGTACAAATACACTAACAGTAAATGGAAGTACAACTAGAACTTCCGGTTGGGTTGCTGGTAATTTGAAAAAATCAATTGCTGTTGCAGCTACATCTAAAACATTTGAAATTGGTGGTACAACATCTTATCGTCCTGTTTCATTAACATTAAGTGGTGTTACTGTTGCTGGTAATATAACAGCATCAGTTTCTCAAACAGACGGAGCACATCCAAATATTTCTTCTTCTAATATTAGCAGAACAAAACGTTTAAACAGATACTGGACACTTACTAATGATGGTGTTGCTTTAACAAACTACAACGCAACATTTACTTTTGTATCAGCAGATATTTTGAATAGTGCAAGCACATCTTCATTCATTGCGGGTAGATATAGTGGATCTGCTTGGACTTATCCAACTGTTGGAACTAAGACTTCAACTTCAACTCAAATAACTGGAGCTACTAGCTTTGGTGATTATCAAATTGGTGAAAACTGTGCCACTACATCAAATCAATCTGTTACTGCTTGTATAAACTATACTTGGAATAGTAATAGTTACACAAACAGTGGAGTTTATTCATATACAACTACAAATGCAGCAGGATGTGATTCAATTGCAATATTAAATTTGACAATTACTCCGCAGCCTGCAATGCCAACATTGGCTTGTTATGAGACCGCTTCATTCAATAGTACATCATGTTCATGGGTAGTAACAGGAACACAACCTACAATGCCAACTTTAGCTTGTTATGAAACAGCTTCATTCAATACAACTTCATGTTCATGGGTAGTTACAGGCACACAACCAGCTGCTCCAACAGGATTAGCTTGTTACCAAACTGCTACATTCAATACAACTTCATGTTCATGGGTAGTATCAGGAACACAGCCTGCTGCTCCAACAGGATTGGCTTGTTATGAAACTGCTACATTCAATACAACTTCATGCTCATGGGTAGTAACAGGAACACAGCCTGCTGCTCCAACAGGATTAGCTTGTTATGAGACTGCTACATTCAATACAACATCATGCTCATGGGTAGTAACAGGAACACAACCTGCTGCTCCAACAGGATTGGCTTGTTATGAAACTGCAACATTCAATACAACATCATGCTCATGGGTAGTGACAGGAACACAGCCTGCTGCTCCAACAGGATTGGCTTGTTATGAGACTGCTACAT
>CALCNY010000033.1 GCA_937897585.1 uncultured Chitinophagaceae bacterium
CAAGATAAAGTATTAAAAAAAGTAACAAACTTTAATAACATTTTCGACTTTAAACAACAATCGCCTAAAAACGGTGATTCTTTCCAACTTCCACCATGGGGCTATTTCGTATTTTGCGGAGGTGAAAACTATTTAGATAAAAACGATATCAAATAATTTGATACAATTCAAAATATTGAGCTAATTAAGGATTTGTAAAATAAAAACTATCTATTTGAAAATATCATCAACATCAGCCTTAGTTTTGAATTGGACGGATATGAATTTATATCAAGGAGAAAAAGTAAAATCATTCATATCCAATCTTGATTTATCTGAAGGAGATTCTTTAATGAGCGCATTGGATGCAGACCAACATTACATGCACACAAGAGCTGTTTCAGCAAGGAAATTTTACATGTCAACAAATGCAACATTGTTTCTTGAACAGTGTGAAAAAGAAAACATTGAAGGACAAGTTCTAATAATGGCTGCTGGTATATCTCCGCTTTCTATTGCACTGGCAGAAAGGTTTCCATCAGCATCAATATTTGATCTTGATCTTTATTTAATGGAAGAAAAAAAAGAAATGCTGAAAGATGAAATCCCTAATGTTTCATTTATAAAATGTGATTTAGATAATATTGAATTTTGGAGCACTGAATTAATAAAAAACCATTTCGACTCCAAAAAGAAAACAATAGCCATATTTGAAGGAATTGTTTACTATTTAAAACAAGACTCGCTGATAAATATATTTAAGTGGTGTTCTTCAAATAATATTGAAATTTTAGGAGACTACTGCATACATCCTAATCAAATCGACATTCATTACCAGAAATATCCCGACCAAGTATTTAGTGTCATACAAAAAAAACTAAACTTACCGCCTATTGTTTTTTATAATAAAATAGAATTCACAGAACTACTTACCAAATCAGGTTATAAAGATTTTGAAATTGAAGCCTTACCAGATATACATCTTAAAAGAACAGGGGAAATAAACCCCTTTGCAATCGAAAATTCAGGATGGATAGCATTTTGGAAATGCAAAATATAATGAGGATTTATTTGACAATAGCTTAGTTTATCAAACGATATAATGGGCTAACATTTCTATAAATAATTTTCTATTTATCATCTCAGCACCCAAACTCATTAAATGATCGGTCTTCTGTTGACAATCAATCAACTTAAGGCCGTTCTTTTTTAGTTGATTGACCAGATTGATAAAGGCGAATTTGCTGGCATTGGATTCTGCACTAAACATGCTTTCTCCAAAGAATATATTTCCAATCTTAATGCCATATAATCCACCAACCAGCTTCCCTTCTCTCCAGGTTTCAGCACTTATGGCATAACCTAATTCATGCAATTTCGTATATGCATCAACGATATCCTGATTAATCCACGTTCCAAAACCATCTTTTCTGTCAACTGTCTTGCAAGCATTGATAACCTGAGAAAAAGCTTTGTTTATTGTAAATCTGAAACGGCCATTCTGAAGCACCTGTTTCATACTTTTGGTCACTCTCAATTTATCTGGATACAATACACATCTCGGATCGGGAGACCACCAGATGATAGGTTCATCTTCATTGTACCAAGGAAAAATTCCATTCTTGTAAGCACACAATAATCTTTCAACAGACAAATCACCGCCTATGGCGAGAATGCCGTTTTCGTCTGCTTGTTCAACTTTGGGAAAAATGATTTGGTTGTTGAGAATGTGCATATGGAAGGTTTAAAAAGTTCAATAGGTTCAATCAGTTAAAAAGGTTTGGGGAGGTTTGGGGAGATTCGGAGATATAAAATACATATTGAACTAATTGAACCTTTTAAACCTTTTGAACAAAAAAATCACTCCTCCTCAAATCCCCATTGCTCTCTTAACCCGTCTAAAACCTCCCCTTTCAATTGAGGCGTATCATAATGTCCAGCTATACTTTTCTGACGAAAGGCTTCATAAACAGAAACAGCGCAAGCCACAGAAATATTCAGCGATTTGATGATGCCCACTTGAGGAATGATGAAATTTCCATCGCACAATCCAATTAGTTCATCTGTAACGCCACTATGTTCATTGCCAAATACCAATGCTACATCTTCTGTTAAATTCAACTCATGCAAACTCACCGCATCGGTGCTTAAATGAGTAGTATAAATTTTTTTATATTTTTTTCTTAGTGCTTCAAAGCAAGCTTGAGTATTATCAAATTGATGAATGGTCAACCATTTGGCTGCACTTGAGCTACTTTTGGCGCCCCATTTTTTATGTCGTGGAATAACTGTATTTAAAATATAAATCTCTTGTATCCCAACGGCATCGCAAGTACGCATCACTGCTGATATATTATGTGGGTCTGCCACATTTTCCAACACTACAGTCAAATTAAGTTGTCTTTTGTTTAAAACAGCTGTCAGCCGTTCATATCTTTCAGGAGTCATGTTGCAAAAATCGGATAAATAAGCAGTTTATCAACATCTGAAAAAATTATTTTTTAAAGCAAAAAATCATTTACTACATTGAGCAAAATTAAAAAACACATGAATCGCAAACTTCTCGCACTGGCTCTTGTCTTGGGCCTTTACTCTTGTAATAACAAAGAAGAAAAAAATACAAAACCCGATGTAGTAGCTGTAAATATTGATACTACAACAAACCCTTCAACAGATTTTTTTCAGTTTGCTAATGGCGGTTGGATTAAAAACAATCCTATTCCTGGCGAACAATCAAGTTGGGGAATCGGCAATTTGGTAATTGAAGAGAACAACAAACGTCTTCGTGAAATTTGCGAAAAAGCAGCAAGCTCAAATGCCAAACAAGGCAGTAACGACCAAAAGATTGGTGATTTTTGGACTACAGCTATGGATTCAGCAAAAATCGAAAAAGAAGGATTGTCTCCTTTGAAAATTTACCTGGATAAAATCAATGCTATTGCTGATGTTAATTCTCTTGTATACACAGTTGCCGAATGTAAGAAAGTGGGTTCGTCTACCCTTTTCAGTGACTATGTAGGGCAAGATGCAAAAAATAGTGAAGTAATGGCTTATCAGTTGAACCAAGGTGGTCTTGGACTACCAGAAAGAGAATATTATTTCAAAACAGATTCGAGCACCATCAACATTAGAAATCAATATTTGAATTACATTTCTACAATATTAACTATGTCAGGTGACGATGCAGTTTCTGCTAACAATGCTGCAAAAAATATCTTGGCATTAGAAACCAAATTAGCTTCTGCATCACGTAAAATAGAAGACCTAAGAGACCCATATAAAAATTACAATAAAATGGCAGTTGGTGATTTGGCTAAAATGTCATCTAATCTCAATTGGACTTCTTATATGAGTACTATTGGTGTCACAACAAAAGACAGCATCATTGTTGGCCAACCTGAATTCTTCAAGGCATTGAATGATTTACTAAAATCAGTTCCTATCAACGACTGGAAAGCTTATGTAAAATTTAATTTCATTTCAGATATGGCAGGCGTTTTACCTGATGCCTATGGAAAAGCTTCTTTCGATTTCAACAAACTATTTAGCGGCGCCAAAGAAAGAAAACCAAGATGGAAAAGATCTATCAACATGATTGAAGGCGCCATGGGTGAAATGTTAGGCCAATTGTATGTAAAAGAATTCTTTAATGAAACAGCAAAGAAAAGATATACCGTTATGGTTGATGCTATTAAAGAGGCGTTGAAAGACAGAATTGGACAACTTTCTTGGATGAGCGACAGTACTAAACAAAAAGCATATACGAAGTTGGCCGCGATAAAAAGTAAAGTTGGTTACCCCGACAAATGGAAAGACTTCTCTTCTATGGAAATCGGAAAAGAAAGTCTGGCTAAAAATTACATGAACTCACGTTTGTGGTGGCATAATTATGAATACAATAAATTAGGAAAACCAGTTGATAGAAATGAATGGGATATGTATCCTCAAACCTACAACGCCTACTACAACCCAAGTAACAATGAAATCGTGTTACCTGCTGGCATCTTCACCATTCCAGGTTACAGAGATGAAGAAGTGGATGATGCTGTAGTTTATGGCTACGGCGGTGCAAGTACCATCGGACATGAAATCACCCATGGCTTTGATGATGAAGGCAGACAGTTTGACGAAAAAGGAAACCTAGTTAGCTGGTGGACAAAATCAGACGAAGAAACATTCAACAAACGCGCTGAAGTGATGATCAAACAATTTGATGAGTTTGAACCCGTAAAAGGTTATCACATCAATGGAAAAGCAACCTTAGGAGAAAACATAGCCGACTTAGGTGGTATTCTTTTAGGAATTGAAGCATTCAAAAAAACTACACAGTTTAAAGAAAATAAAATGATTTCAGGTTACACACCAATGCAAAGATATTTCCTCGGTTATTCATTAGGATGGCTTGGTCACCAGCGAGAAGAACAACTAAAAAACAGATTGATGACAGATGTACATTCACCTGAAAAATACAGAGTAAACGGACCATTTGTGGATGTGGATGAGTTTTACAGCACATTTAATATTAAGCCAGGATCTCCAATGTACAGAGCAGATAGCTTAAGGGTGAAGATTTGGTAGGAAGCCCCCTCAATCCCCCAAAGGGGGAAGTTGTTTGGTGTTTTAGTTCAAAAGGTTTCAGAAGTTCAATGGGTTCAAGAGTTTACATTACATTCAGTAATAAACCTTTTGAACCTTTTGAACTTTTTAAACTTATAAACCATCAATTATCCAGCATCAAGTATCCAGCATCAATTATCCAGCTTATCCAGCTATATCCAGCATACCTAGCCTATCCAGCCTCCCACTCCCAACCCCGGCTTCTCATTATAAACATATCTTCCATTATCGAAGGATACTCCTTCTGCAACACATTCTGTTTGCAACAAAGTGCCATCCATATCTACATAATCAAGTAGTGGCGATAATTGTGCGATTGCGGCAGTGCCAACTGCATTTTCATTCATACAACCCATCATCACTTTCATATCTAAAGTACGGGCTTTTTGAATCATTCTTCTGGCAGGAGTAATACCGCTACATTTGGTGAGTTTGATATTAATACCGTGAAAATGTTGATGACATTTTTCTACATCTGATTCAAATACACAAGACTCATCAGCGAATACAGGCAATGGTGATTTCGCAAATAATATCTTCATGCCTTCCCAATTATCTTTTGCAAGTGGCTGTTCCACAAATTCAACACCTAACTCTTTTAATAATGGAATTTTGATGAGTGCTGTTTCTACATCCCAAGCAGCATTAGCATCAACTCTTAAAATAGCGGATGTATTTTTTCGTATAGCCGCTACTGTTTCTATATCATTTTCAAAACCTACTTTGATTTTATAAATTGGCCATGGCTTTTCTTCCATTTTCATTACCATGTTCTCGATAGTATCAATACCAATTGTATAATCAGTAAGAGGCGCTTTGCTGACATCCAAATTCCATAGTTGATGCAATTGCTTTTTTTTCATTTTGCCATACAAATCCCATCCAGCCATATCCAACGCACAAACCAAAAAAGAGTTATCAGGAAAAAGATGATGTAAATAATGCCAGTACCTTTCAGGATCTGAGAAAGCGAATTGTTCAACAAATCTTTTTTTCCTCTCCAGATCTTCGGCCATTTTTTCTACAGGAATATTGTAATACGCAATTGCAGGAGCTTCGCCAAATCCTTTAAAGCCGAAATATTCTAACTCGACAAAAAAAATCGGCTGGTGCGTTTTGGTTCCTTTTGAAATCGTAAAAGGATATTGAAAAGGAATCGACTTTATGGTATAAGAAACTTTTAATGGCATACTAACTTCTTTGGGTGTCCTTAATCATACAAAGAATAGTCTCGTTAAACTTTGATTGTTCTTTCAATGATTCTAATGTTATGTGCATTCTATAATTCCAGAAATGATTAGGGTCTGCAGGAATATTTATTCTTTCTTCATTTGGATTAACGCGTCGAACTTCATCATCTATAGACAACAAATCTTGTAAAAGAAATACACTCCACATGGCAGGAGATTTCAAATGCTGAAAAATAATTTCTTTGCATATTTCAGGCTCACAAAACTGAGGTGCTTTGCCTGTATGCAACAATAAGTCATTATAAAAATGTTGGGTCAAATTTGCATCTTCTTCCCACCACTGCCTGATGGTACTCATATCATGCGTAGATGGAGTAACCACTGATAAATATGGTGCATCGTTGGGATGAGAAAATTGCTGGTACGATTTCTTTGGCATACGCTGCACCTGCAACGCAAGCATCTCTCTGCTTTTCAACACATCTTCTACCATATCCGGCACCATGCCCAAATCTTCTGCACAAATCATCATGTCTGAGCTCTGTTGAATAGCGTCTAATTTTTCTTGAGCCACACGATACCACAAATCATTTTGTTTCTCATAAAAATATTGAACATACAAACGATTCAGTTTTTCTTGTTCGACTTGAGGTAAATTTTTAAATGAATTGGTATCATGAATATCAATCCTGAAATGGTATTGCTCATTGTTTTTTTCATCTTTGAATAAAATAACTTCTCCAAGCAAATCAAATAATTTCTGCTTGACCAAAGGATCGATGTTATTTAATTTTGAAAACAATTCAATTTTCCTTTGCGTATTCAGTTCCTCTTTAAAAGCATTTCCATTCATGAATTGCAGCTTAATATCAGATGCTTTATCACCAAACATTTTTTGTAACAATTCATCATTGATATAAGGATTACAGTATCTATTTTCATCGAAATGCAGACCGGCATTGTAAAAATCATCTTTGGTAAAAGCAATTGCAGGAACAAAAACGCCAAAGACGCCTTCAATGGCATGCATAGGAACGCTCCATATTCTGAAAAAGCCAAGTACATGATCGATACGTGTGGCATCAAAATAGTGACTCATATGCGTTAGCCGTTGACGCCACCACGCATAATTCGTTGCTTTCATGGCATCCCAGTTATAAGTTGGGAAACTCCAATTTTGGCCCTTCTTTGCAAATGCATCTGGAGGAGCACCAGCCTGCATATCCATATGAAATAGTGAAGGATTCATCCAGGTATCCATACTGAATCTACCAACACCAATTGGCAAATCGCCTTTCATGATAATACCTAACTTGTGCGCATAATCAACGGCGTTACTTAACTGCAAATGCAAATGGTATTGTACAAAATAAGTGAAAGCAATTTCAGTAAATGAATCCGACTTCTCATCAACCAATTGCAGAATAAGCTTATCATTATAATTCGCAAATTCTCCCCATTGACTAAAATCAGCAGTTTGATATTTATCTCTTAAAAAACAAAATGAAGCATAAGGAACCAGCCAATGACGATTCTCATTAAAGTAAACAGTAAATGATTTCTCTTTTAAAAAATCAGTTACTTTATGATCAAAAACAAATCTTGCTGCTTGCTGTTTTTGTTTGTTTACATTTTCATAATCCAGTGTTGGAAGCTCATTCAGTTTTTTAGCTTCAGTAATTAAATAATTCGGAATTGCAATTTTATTTTCATCTGCAATGGCTTGGATGTTTAAAAAAATCGGATGCAATGCAAAAGCAGAAACTGCTGAATAAGGATAAGAATCTGCTCGTGTATACGTTGCCGTTGTGTCATTGATTGGCAACAACTGAATCATTTTCATACCAACAGCTGAAGACCAATCAGCCAATACATTGATATCAGAAAAATCACCCACACCCCAGCTATTATTAGTTTTAAGCGCAGACAATTGTACATTAACACCAGCACCTTTCCATGCATGTTCCTTCAATTCGGTGTATTGGTGTAAAATAACAAGTGATTCTGTTTTTTCAGGAACAGTTAATTTCCGGTTTGTTGAGCCTTCAAAATGCTCTGCTTTTTTTAGGTTAAGGTCATAAGTAGCAAACTTATATTCAATAGGAAATTGAGCTTTACTCAAATCAAGTTTCAGTATCCATAAATCATTTTCTTTGGAAAATGGAATGGCCTTTTCTCTATCCCATTTTCCAAAAGCATCACTTGAACCCAACATACAAACTCCCTTACCATCCTTCATTTGAGTTGCCTTAACAATAAAATGGTGTGTATGATTTTGCTTTGACGAACTAGTAGTTTTCGACTTTTCTTTAATAAGTACTTTTGTAAAAGCCCGACTTTTAAAAACATTGTGCTCGATTAGAGAATGCTGCCAATCATCATAAACCGTTACCGCATTAACATTCAAATCTAATGTTCTTATTTGCCAATGATCATGTATCTCCTTCCCATTATCTTTTAGTATATAATAATATTCAACGCTGCTGTTCTTATACTTTGGGATGTGGTTGTATACCAAATGCCAGTATTCTTCATTCAAATAATTCAAATCAATAAAACTGAATTGGTCCTCTTCTAATGCCGACATTTCTCGCAAGGCTATAGCAATAGACTGGCCAAAAAAACTATTATATCTCAGATAAAAATGAACCTCCATCAACAAAAAAAAGTTTAGTCGGCAATTTAATCAATAATGGAGGAATTAATTTAAGCGTTTGATATTTTCTGAAAATAAGCTTAATAAAAATTTCTGCTGTTTTACATTCTGCATTATATTTGCCAAAAATTAAATAGCTATGGAAAAGAAGAAAAAATCTACCGGATTGTATTGGGTGTTGTTTTTTGTTTCAATTGCAGCATTCTTCGGTGTATATAATGTAGGAGGTGGTTATTGTTCAATGGTGTTGCCATTCAATGTAACCTTCTTTGCAATGGCTATGGATTTGATGTAATTTAATTTTACAACTATTTATAGAAAGCCTCGAGTGTTCGGGGCTTTTTTGTTTTACACCGCTGAGAACGGAGTTTTTGAGTTTGCGCAGAGATTTAAATCAAACAATTAGTCTCATTATAATCCTCTGATTGCTTTTTATATTAACATCCTCTGCGAAATCTCTTTACCTCACTTCTCTGCGGTAAAACAAAAAAGTCGTAATGTAAAACACTACGACTTAATTTTTCAATTTAATCTTCTCTACTTCACTTCTTCAAACTCAGCATCAGTAACATTCTCCGAACCGGCAGAATCATTTTGCTGCTGACCATCTGCAGGATTTTGTGCTCCGGCTTCTTGAGTTGCCTTGTACATTTCTTCGCTGGCTGCTGTCCAAGCTGCATTCATTTCTTCCATTGAAGTATCAATTGCTGCAATGTCTTGAGATTTATGTGCTTCTTTCAATTTAGCAAGCGCTGCTTCGATTGGTGCTTTTTTCTCGGCTGAGATTTTTTCGCCATATTCTTTCAATTGCTTTTCAGTTTGGAAAATCAAACTGTCAGCCTGATTGATTTTTTCAACCTTTTCGCGCTCTGCTTTATCAGACTCTTCATTGGCTTTAGCTTCGTTTTTCATTTTTTCAATTTCCTCTTTGCTCAAGCCTGATCCAGCTTCGATACGAATTTTCTGTTCTTTACCAGTTCCTTTATCTTTCGCACTAACATGTAAAATACCATTGGCGTCGATATCAAATGTCACTTCTACTTGAGGCACACCGCGTGGTGCAGGAGGAATTCCATCCAGATTAAAATTACCTAAGCTCTTATTTTGATTCGCCATCGGACGCTCACCTTGCAGTACATGAATCTGTACTCCAGGTTGGTTGTCGGAAGCCGTACTAAATGTTTCTGATTTTCTGGTTGGAATGGTCGTGTTGCTATCAATTAATCTTGTCATCACGCCGCCCATGGTTTCAATACCTAAGCTTAACGGCGTAACATCTAATAACAATACATCTTTTACCTCACCAGTCAAAACCGCACCTTGAATGCCAGCTCCGATAGCTACTACTTCATCAGGATTTACTCCTTTGTTAGGTTTTTTGCCAAAGAATTTCTCAACGATTTCCTGAACTTTTGGAATTCGGCTGCTACCTCCTACTAAAATCACTTCGTCGATTTGTGAAGTGCTGATGCCTGCATCCTTCAATGCTGCTTCACAAGGCTTCAAACAACGCTCAAATAATTTATCAGCTAAAGCTTCAAATTTTGCTCTGGTTAATTTTTTCACCAAATGCTTAGGAACGCCATCAACTGCAGTTACGTATGGCAAGTTGATTTCAGTTTCTGAAGAAGATGACAATTCAACCTTAGCTTTTTCTGCGGCTTCTTTCAAACGTTGTAAAGCCATTGGATCTTTACGTAAATCTAGGCCTTCGTCATTTTTAAATTCATCAGCCAACCAATCCATGATAACTTTATCAAAATCATCACCACCCAAATGAGTATCTCCATTTGTTGATTTCACTTCAAAAACGCCATCACCCAATTCAAGTACTGAAATATCAAAAGTACCACCGCCCAAATCGAATACTACAATTTTCTGGTCTTTTCCTTTTTTATCTAAGCCATATGCCAAAGCTGCAGCTGTAGGTTCGTTTACAATTCTTCTTACGTTCAAACCAGCAATTTCACCAGCTTCTTTGGTGGCCTGGCGTTGTGCATCATTAAAATAAGCAGGCACCGTAATTACCGCTTCGCTCACTTCCTGACCTAAATAATCTTCAGCTGTTTTCTTCATTTTCTGCAATACCATCGCACTGATTTCCTGAGGCGTGTACATTCTGCCATCAATATCTATTCTAACTGTGTTGTTATCTCCTTTTACCACTTTGTAACTCCAATGAGAGCTTTCTTCAGTTACCTCATCAAATCTTCTTCCCATAAAACGCTTTACGCTGGAAATTGTATTTTGAGGATTGGTGATCGCCTGACGTTTTGCAGGGTCTCCAACTTTACGCTCTCCACTTTTCAAAAATGCCACTACGGAAGGGGTTGTACGTCTGCCTTCATCATTCGCTATCACCACCGGTTCGTTACCTTCCATTACTGAAACACAACTGTTTGTTGTTCCCAGATCAATTCCAATTATCTTTCCCATAATTAATAGATTTTATTGTTTGATTGTAGTTTGTCAATGATTATGCCAAGGCTTTTTTGATGAAAAAATGTC
>CALCNY010000034.1 GCA_937897585.1 uncultured Chitinophagaceae bacterium
CATGGGAAGCCGAGAACGGTGGCGCTCCTAAGAAGGCGAAGAAGTCCGCCCGTTCCAAAAAGAGCGCGCCAACCCTGACCGCCAAGGTCGTGAAGGCGACTGGCGCCCCAAAAACCAAGAAGAAGGCGGCATCTGGCAAGGCCAAGGCCGCTAAAGCCGCCGAATAGCCCTCCATTCACGCTTAAATCCCCACCCACTACCCTTTACCCATGTCTCAGGCCCTGCCGTATCCCGGCGCCCCCGCGCAATCGGAGTCCCGCAGCGTTCTGGCTATCCCGGCTTTTCGAAAGCTCTGGAACTCGATGGTCTTCTCCTCGTTCGGAGATTGGCTCGGACTTCTGGCATCGACCGCCCTGGCTCAAGAACTAGCGGGCAGTGATTACAAGAAAGCGAACTTTGCGATCGCAGGCGTCTTTATCGTTCGACTACTTCCCGCAGTAATCCTTGGTCCGATCGCTGGTGTGATCGCCGATCGCTTTGATCGCCGCCGCTTAATGATTGTCTGTGATGTGCTGCGTTTTGGTTTGTACTTATCTATTCCATTAGTTGGCAATTACATCTGGTTGTATACCGCCACAGTATTAGTAGAAGCGGTCACATTGTTCTGGTCGCCCGCAAAGGAAGCATCTGTTCCTAATCTGGTCCCCAAGAACAAATTGGAATCTGCAAATCAAGTTTCATTATTAGCCGCATATGGCACCGCTCCTGTCGCTGCAATTGTCTTTACCCTGCTTGCAGTATTCACATCAGGTCTGACAAAAATCTTGCCGGCGCAATACGCATCCACAGCCGACATCGCGTTGTATATCGATGCCATCTCATTCTTATACACCGCCTGGATCGTCTACACCCTCAAGATGATTCCTAAGGGCGCATCGGATGCGAAAGCAAAATTAACTTTACGTTGATAAAAAAGTCGACGGTAAAAATCATCCATTTCCAATCCATTCCATTCTATGGAGTCTTTCACGAAAAACTTCAATCTTTTTTTATTGGGAATTTCCTGTCCACTGTATACTAATGGTATAGTTTGATTGTAAGTCATGGAGAAAACACTGAACATTTTATAAGCATCTCCGTATTTTTCAAATTCGGTTCCATTCCAACTATTTTCATCGTGATTGGTAGTAAAATTCATGCGCATGGCATCTTTCGGGTAACGGTTGTAGTTAGCATTTAATGAATCGATAAATGCAGATGCGGAAATTTTGCCATCGTATAAATCTCTGGTATAACCCATGGCGCTCCAGTTGTATGTGGCATCAAATCCACATTCATGCAGCCAACCTGTATTGCCTTCCGCCAACATGAATACATCTTTCATTTTCTTTAATTCGCCAATGCAAGTTCTCCAGAAATCTGCGGGAACAGGCTCAGCCACATCGCAACGGAAACCATCGATATCAGCATTTTTTATCCAGAATTTCATCGCATCAATCATGCTGTCACGCATTTCCTTATTGTCATAATTCAATTTGTAAACATCCGTCCAGTCGAATGGTGAAATCAAATTGCCTTTTTCATCTTTGGTATAAAAATCATTATGTCTTTCTACCCATCTATTGTCGAGGCCGGTATGATTAGGAACCCAGTCGATAATCACTTTAAATCCCCAATCATGAGCATTTTTTACCAAAGCAACAAAATCGCTCATATTGCCAAATTCAGGATTAATTCCTTTGTAATCTTGAACCGCATAATAACTGCCCAATTCTGATTCATTCATTTTTCTTCCTTTAACGCTAATAGGTGTAATGGGCATGAACCATAAAATTTGAACGCCCATATTTTTTAGTCGAGGTAATGATTTTTCAAATGCTTTGAAAGTTCCTTCTTTAGTGTATTGTCTTAGATTTACTTCGTAAATATTAGATTGCAACGACCATTTAGGGTGCGGGAATAATGATTTTCCTGTTTGAGCGATAAGCGTTACTGTAAAGGCAATCGATAATAACGATAACGTAAGTTTTTTTATAAGCATAGTTTTTATTTTAATAAAATTCTTGAAATTTATTTTACTAATTCTAAAACAATAGATTGATAAGAACCTAATTTGAAATCTGTCATAGACCCCATCTCACTAGTTAGAATGTTTTTGTATTTAGAAAAATTTCCGGTTCTCTCAGCATAATTTTTGAAAGATATATTTTTCTCTATTTTAGATGTGTTCATTACAACCATAACGGTTTGATTGTTGTCATATCGGAAGTAAGTATACACGCCATCTTCAGGCAAATATTGCATTAGTTTTCCGGTAGTTAATGCAGAAGATTTTTTTCTAAAGTTGGCTAGCGTTTTTATGACATTAAAAATCTGATTGTCTTTTTCTGTTCTGCCGTTGTACGAAAACTTATTTATTTTATCTTCTCTCCAACCACCCGGGAAATCCAATCTTACATAGCCATCAGAAGGACTTGTAGTGCCTGTGGTTGCAAATTCTGAAGTATAATACAATTCAGGTATTCCTCTTGAGGTGAGTAACCAACATAATGCTGTTTTATATTTATTGATATCTTCTCCTACGACAGAATAAAATCTTGCCATGTCGTGATTGTCAAGAAAGATGATATTTCTGGTTGGATCTTTGTATACAAAATCCTGCGCAAGGGTAGTGTATAATTTATTGACGCCCTCGTCCCAGCCAAAATCTTTATTCATCGCATCCATGATAGCCCATAATGTTTGGAAATCTGTTACACCTTGTAAATTGCTTTTGTAAGGAATATTGTAATTGTTCTCACAGAAATAACTTTGGTTAGGGACACCATGTACCCAAGTTTCTCCAAACAGCGTCATCTTCGAGTATTCGTTCATGATAGCTTTGTTACATCTGTTCATGAAATCCAAATCATTGTATGCATAAGTATCTATTCGCCAGCCATCAATACCAAATTCTTCTACAGTCCAGATCGCATTTTGAATAAGAAATTTAGCAACATATGGATTGCTTTGATTCAAGTCTGGCATTTGCGGCACAAACCAGCCATCGCTCATTTGCTTTTTATCTTTTGGCGCAACATAAGGATCAAAGAGGGTTTGGTCTTTATAATTTGTATTGGTGAAATTATCCCATTGGTGTAGCCAGTCTTTCATCGGTAAATCTTGTACGGTGAAATGGTAAAGACCTACATGATTATATACCGCATCCTGAATTATTTTCAATCCTTTTGCATGTGCAGCATCTACAAGTTCGTGATAAGCTTGATTGCCACCTAATCTGGGATCCACTTTATATTGATTGGTAAATGCATAACCATGTTCTGTTCTGTTGGGCATATCATTTTCCCAAACAGGGTTGAGCCAAATTGAAGTGACGCCTAAATCGGTAAGATAATCAAGATGATTTTGAATGCCTTTTAAATCACCGCCATGTCTAATGAAAACGGTATCTCTGTTTAATGATTGGTCTTTCATGCCGGCAACTTTGTCGTTACTTTCGTCACCATTACTAAAACGATCAGGTAAAATCAAATAGATGAAATCTTTGGCGGTTACACCTTGGGCATAAGCGATTCCGTTTTTAGTTCTTCTTTCTTTTAAATCGAAGTTTATCTTTTTGGTTGTATTTCCAAAATTTGCAATAAAGCTTAATGTTCCTGCCTTGGTTATTTTAGAAATGATTAGGTCAATAAAAACATAATTTTTGTTTTCTACCTTATTTATTTTTTTGATAGTAACTCCTGGATAAGCAGTAGTGATTGATTTTGCATTTCCGATTTTTTCGCCGTGCATCATGATTTGCAGCTCAGGATTTTTCATGTTGATCCACCAGTTTGTAGGGTAGGTTTCTATTCTTTGGGCAAATGAGATGCTAATTAAAAAGTAAAAAATAAAAAGTAAAAAAAGGTGCGGTTTTGGAATAAAACTTTTCATTTCGATTTTAGATTATTTTTATTTGTTTCTGTTTTCTTTTATGATAAAAAAGCAAACAATGCCTGCTGTTATCAACAAGAATCCTCCGATTTGAACAGCCATTAATCTGTCGTTATGCAAATAATCAGACATGATTTTTCCAAAGAATATTGAAGCGATTATTTCGGGTAATACGATGAAGAAATTAAAGATTCCCATGTAAATACCAACTTTATCTTCAGGTATACAACCTGCTAGCATAGAGTAGGGCATGGCTAAAATGGAAGACCAGGCAATACCAACCATTCCCATACTTACAAAAAGCATGGTTGGGTTGTTTACAAAATACACTGAAATCAAACCAATGCCTCCTGTAATTAAACTTAACGAGTGTGTATTTTTTTTGCCAATTTGTTTAACCCAAAATGGTAGTGTGAAAGCGAAAAGAAATGTAACGAGATTTAATATAGCAGATGTGCTATTTGCTAATTCCAAACCTTTCGTGTATGTTTCACTGTTAGTTATTGGGTCACCCTTGAAGATTTGCGCTGCTACTCCTGTACTATAATAAAACCACATTAAAAATAATCCTGGCCAGGTAAGGAAATTTACCAAAGCTAATTTTCTCATTTGTACAGGCATGTTGATAATAGATGAAGTAATTTCTTTGAAAATGTTTCCAATGCCTTTGTTATTTTGATTTGAAGTTGATTTCCAATTTTCATCTGAAGGTGGATATTCTTTACTTCTGAAAATGGTGTACATCACAGATAAGAAAAACACGGCACCGCCAATATAAAAGGACATTAAAATATTTTGGGGAATGGAGCCATTTAATTTTTCTCTGGAAACATGAAACCAATTGGCTAACAATTGCGGTAAGTATCCTGCAATAAATGAAGCTAATCCTATAAACATACTTTGCATGGCAAATCCAAATGGTCTTTGATCTTCATTCAGATTATCTGCAACAAACGCTCTGAATGGTTCCATGGTAATATTGATACTGGAATCTAAAATCCATAAAGCACCGGCCGCCATCCAAATTGAAGGGGAGTTAGGCATGATAAATAGTAAGGCTGAACTTAAAATCGCTCCCACTAAAAAATAAGGTCTTCTTCTTCCTAGTCTTTTATTCCAGGTTCTGTCGCTCATATACCCAATTATTGGTTGAATAAGCAATCCTGTCATAGGTGCAGCTAACCATAATCCCGGAATTTGTTCAGGGGAAGCACCTAGAAACTCATAAATGGCACTCATATTGCCCATCTGCAAACTCCAGCCAAACTGAATGCCAAAGAATCCAAAACACATATTCCATATTTGCCAAAAACTTAATCTAGGCTTTGAACCGGTAAATGCTGTAGACATAATTCTTACTTTAAATATTATTCAATATTAAGGAATTTGTTTGTAGTGTCTGACCTAATAAGCTTGGAATTATTCTCAATAGATAATAATTATTCA
>CALCNY010000035.1 GCA_937897585.1 uncultured Chitinophagaceae bacterium
GGATTGTTGCAATTGACTAGAAATATCTGGCGTAAGTTTCAGTATAAAATTGATTCTACAGGTTTGTATGCTCCAACGAGTTTAACGCCTTTCAATGTGGAAGCCGTAAATATTGAAGAGAATGATAAGCGTACACCACTTCCTTACAGAACACCGCGCGATATTCAACGTGTACAAACATTGAGTAATAACGGTGTCACATTATTACAAAATGAACAAGCCATGAGTTTGAATTTCTGTAATATGAGAAAAGGTGATGCCAAAGGTGTATTCCAAACTTTTGCCAATAGAGATATCAGACAGTTCAGGAAAATGCAAATGTATATTCATGCCGAGCAATCGCAGAATCCTGCAAACACGATTCAAGATAAAGATTTGACAGCGGTAGTAAGAATGGGTACCGACTTTGTAAGTAACTATTATGAAATCCGAATTCCATTAACCCTCACACCATTAACAGCAGGAACCAATCCAGATACAGATGCATACAATGATTCGCTTTGGTATCCTTCGAATTCATTGGATGTTGATTTGGATGTACTTACTAAAATAAAACAAGCCAGAAATGTTTCAAATACACCTTTAGGTACCATCTTCAGGCAATTACAAGAAAATGGTCAGACTTATAGTGTAATGGGGAATCCCAACCTGGGAGAGATTAGAGGTGTTTTATTGAGTGTTGAAAATACGAGCTCGCTTGCTGCTTGCGGACAAATCTGGGTTAATGAATTGCGTCTATCTTCCATTAATGAACAAGGAGGTTATGCAGCAGTTGGTAGGGTAGATATGAACCTTGCAGATTTGGGAACAGTATCGCTTTCAGCCAATGCTCACAGCAGAGGATTTGGTTCGCTCGAACAAAGGGTTACTGAACGTTACAGAGATGATTTCTTCCAGTTTGATGTATCTACAAATTTGGAACTCGGGAAGCTATTACCTAAAAAAGCAGGCATATCTATTCCATTATACGCAAGTGTTACTCAATCTACAAGTACGCCTCAATATGATCCTTATGACTTGGATATAAAACTGAAGGAAAAATTGAATACTTCGCCAAGTTCAATGAGAGATTCCATTAGAAAAAATGCCATCGATTTTAATTCGGTGAAGACGTTGAATTTTACCAACGTCAAAAAAACCAAAACCAATGGGAAATCACCAAAGATTTATGATATAGAAAATGTAGATGTAAGTTATTCATACATAAAAACAGAAAGTCATAATCCACTTATTGAGTTCAATGAAGTTACAAAACACAGAGGTGCTATCGGTTATAACTATGCGCCACAACCTAAATATTTTGAACCTTTCAAAAAAATATTTGCCAAAACAAAAACCCAATGGTTTGATTTGATAAAAGATTTCAATGTCAATTACCTGCCATCACAATTAAGTTTCAGAGCTGATATTAGCAGGCAATTTGGCGCCATTCGTCCAAGAAGTGTTGGCGAATCGAAATATCCTGTTCCAGAAACTTATGACAAATATTTTGTGATGCAACGTGATTATATCATGAGATGGAATTTTACTAAGTCTATCAATTTTGATTATTCTGCATCAAACAACTCAAGGATTGATGAACCAGCAGGACGTATTGATACAAAAGAAAAAAGAGATACCATTTGGAAAAATTTGTTGAAAGGCGGCAGGAACACCATTTTCAATCAAACAGCCAATATTTCTTATACATTACCAACAGCGAAATTCCCATTACTGGATTGGACAACCATGAACATCAGATACCAGGCGAGTTTCAAATGGATTGGTGCATCAAGGCTTGCTGTTGATCTGGGAAATTTTGTAGAGAATGGTCAACAAAAAGAAGCAACAGTTCAAATGGATTTCACCAAGATTTATCAAAAGTCGAAATGGTTGAGACAACTTGACCAACCTTCCAACAAAGCAGATCAGGAAAGATGGAGAAAACGCATAACTATTGTCAAAGATTCTGTGTTGACCAAATCAGGTAAAAAAGTTTTGAAGAAAAAAAGAATCGTGGATAAATCTGCAATGCCTTATGTGAGTAATGGTTTGAAAGTATTCGGCAAATTAGCAACGAGTTTGAAACAAATCAATATAACAGCTTCAGAAAACGCAAGCACGCGTTTACCAGGTTACATGGACAGCACACAATATTTTGGACAGAACTTTAAGAGCATGTCTCCTGGATTCGGATTTGTTATGGGTTGGCAGCCGGATACAAGTTGGCTGAATAAAAAGGCTGCAAATGGACTTATGTCAAAAGACAGTAATTTCAATTCTTTGATACAACAAAACCTGGATCAGAAAATTACATTAACAGCGCAATTGGAGCCGGTTCGTGATTTGAATATCGCCATCAATTTGAGTAAATCTTTTAGTAAAAATTACAGCGAAACATTCAGGTATATCGATACCAACTTCAATGGAACGAATCCAACCTTTCAACATTTGAATCCCTATGCTGGTGGTGGATTTGATGTGACTTATGTGGCATTCAAAACTTTGTTTGGAAAGTTTGATCCCAACCGCGTTTCTACTACATTCAAAACATTTGAAAACAATAGACTAATTCTATCTGAGCGTTTGGGTAAACTGAATCCTTATACCAACAATCAGGTAGGAGCAGATGGCTATTATTATGGTTATGGAAAATATGCAGTTGATGTGTTGATTCCTTCTTTCATTGCAGCCTATTCTGGACAGAATCCCAAATCAATCGGACTGATAAATCAGAGCAACAGCAATATCAGATCAAATCCTTTCAGGGCTATCTTACCAAGACCAAACTGGAAAATTGATTATAATGGTTTAAGCAAAGTGAAACCATTTGATAAAATATTTACCAGCTTTACACTTACGCATGGTTATTCTGGAACGTTAAGCATGAATGGATTTACTTCGGCATTATTGTATCAGGATGTGTCGAGATATGGATATCCTTCTTTCTATGATACAGTTTCAAAGAATTTCATTCCATTTTTCCTGGTGCCGAATGTAAGTATGCAAGAACAGTTTTCGCCATTGGTTGGTGTTGACATGATGTTTGTAAATCAGCTGCAAGCAAAATTTGAGTACAGTAAAACACGTCAATTAAGTTTGAGTTTGAACGATTATCAATTGAGTGAGGTGAGAAGTACTGAATTCACTATTGGCGCAGGCTATCGTAAGAAAGGATTGAAATTGCTTGGCGGTATTAAATTGCCTGCTTTCTTGAGTAAAAGCAAATCAACGAAACTTGATAATGAAATTAATTTCAGAATTGATTTCAGGGTGAGAGATAATGTGACGGCAAACAGTAGATTGGATCAAGACAACAATTTTGCAACGGGAGGCAGTAAAGAAACTTCAATAAGTCCAACGATAGATTATTTCTTAAGCAGCAGAATCAACATCAAATTGTACTTCGACCAAAGAAGAGTGAAACCTTATATTTCTTCAAGTGCGCCAACAACAAATACAAGAGCAGGTGTGCAGATTAGAATTTCATTGGCGCCTTAGGATTATGCTGTTCAAAAGGTTTAAAATGTTCAATAAGTTCAATGGTTGCATTCAATTCGAAAATGTCATTGATTTACGTAACCTTTTAAACTTATTGAACCTTTTTAACTTATTGAACTTATTGGACCTATTGAACAAGCTTAGATCGGAAGAGC